>URPG01000302.1 GCA_900549675.1 uncultured Oscillospiraceae bacterium
TATTGTGGAAGATACCGGTAAGGATTATGGCCGCACACAATTTTTTTCCTCAGCAGACGGAAGTATGCGAATTAAGTCAGTTAACCGCGGAGAATGGATTTATTAATCCATAACAAAATCAATCACGAGATAACAAAAGAGATTTCTGCTTTTAAACAGAAATCTCTTTTTATGTTAATGAATAAATTTCTATTACTGGATGTTTTTAATGCTGCGGGTGAGAACGAACATGCAAAACTGCAGTGACTAAAGCATCCATCACTTGTTTGGTCAGTTTGCTGTCGGGGTCAATTGATAAAAATTCGGATTGAGAAACAATATACTGCGGCGGTAAATTATTTAAGGCATGAGCGGCAACATCTGAACGGCAACGGTCGCAGGTACAGGCGTTAAAACGGCGAAGTGCGGCATCAATATGATTCAATACCAGATTTTCCATAACATTGATTGTCACATAAGTGTCCGGCGTATATTCATCTGAACGCCCGAATAACTTACTTCTTAAAGCAGAGAGAGCCTCGGTGTTGGCGTCTGCCGGCAGATTGATTTCTGTCAGAGGCACAGAAATCTCTTTTTCGGTATGGATAGCAGAAAAAGCATTGTCATTTAAAGCGGGTAATATTTTACTGAACAGCAGGTCTTTATCAGAATCTCCCTTTATTTTTGCCATTTAAAGTATTCCCCTTTCCAACAATTCGTCGACAAGATTTTGATAATCCAATACAGCATTATTTTTAGGAAGTGCCGCTACAGCGTCCAATTGTTTTGTACTGGTAGCGCTGTTAATGCCGTTGCTATGTCTAATTTTAGAATTTAAAACGGTTACACCGAGCTTATCCGTTAATTCCAGCAAGACATCTGCCACAGAACGGCTGAGCCTTTCCCGTGCATAGTAACGAACCAAAAAGATACCGCCAATGATAAGATTTGGGTTAAATGCCGTTTTAATTCTCATAATGGTGTCATGTACTTTAATAGCACCCATCAAACTGTATCCATCGGGCAGACAAGGGATTAAAACTACATCTGACGCCACCAATGCATTGGCAGAAATAAGGCCCAATTCAGGCGGAGAATCAATCAAAATATAATCATATAAAGGTGTAATTTTTTCAAGGCAGGTTTTTAGCAAGCTTTCATTGCCTGCGCTGGTAAATTCACGTTCAATACTTTTGAGCAAGTCGTTAGCGGGAATGATATCCGTAACTTTTGTGGATTGTATGGCATATTTGGGTTTAATGGTATGCTTGAGAACGTCATAAATCGTAGAACGTTCTCGTGCATCAGCACCCATACTAAAGGATAAATGACCCTGCGGGTCAAAATCCACACATAAAACTCTGTTTTTTTTATGTTTCAAACAAGCGGCAATCAAGTTGGTAGATGTAGTTTTGCCAACACCGCCTTTTTCATTGATTAAAGAAATAACTTTCGCCATGGCAGACACCTCTCTATGCTTTAGAAATAGAAAATAAAAAAGAGAAATAGATTGAGAACATGAAACTTAGGGATTTAAAAAAGGCAAGGTGATATTCTGCCAAGTATCATTTACATATTCGACAGATTCAAAGTATTTTTGCGCAATTAGGTGAAAAGGAATATTCAGCGTAGCGGCACAGGCTTGCACCTCGCTCCAACATCCTTTTTCATATGCAAGGCACAGATTCAATAAATGAGCACATTTTCCTGTTCCGTCAATTAAAGCGTCTTTTATTGTTTGGTCAATGGATAATTCATCGATAGCATCTTTCATAGGAACTTCTAACAGGACGTCTAGCGTGGAAAACATGCCCAAAAGATAAGCTTCTGAATGAGAAACAGGCAGATCGGTTACAAAATGAGAAAGCTTCTGGCAAAAAGTGGCACGCTGGAAAGAAATACGGATTAATTCTTCAGAGAGTCCGTCTTTACTGGAGAAAGTTAATAAATAAATCCAGTGCCGCAGTTGTGAGAGTCCCAAAACGGCAAGAGCCTGTTTAATGTCCTTAACACGATTGGATAGAGCAAAATAAGCTGAGTTGACAATGCGCAGTAAAGAAAAGGTCAGGGTGACATCTAAAGAGATAATGGAAGTAATTTCATCAAAATCAGGTGTTTCACGAGAGATAGCGGCAATCAAACGGAAAAAGTTGGATTGCAGATGTTCAAATTGATGTACTTTGGAACGAACCATTTCGGCTACACTGCTGCCTTGAAAATAGTCAAAAGAATACGAAGAAATTCTATTTAAAGCCTCGGCTGTGTTAACATTGAAGACAATGGTTTTCATCTTATATTTTTCGGCAATATTCATTTTAATTTCAATATCTTTGGCATTATCAGTGGAAAAATCTATTTTCATAATATCAATTAAAGGTAAGATATTTAAGTAACGAGGGTTAAAATCAAAATTGAGGAGAGCGAGTTTAAAACCCTGTTGTTTATAACGCCGTAAGATTTGAACAGATTCCCGCAAAATTAAAACATTTTCTTCAATTTGAATGACCAATTTTTCTTCGTCAAATAATTGGGGAACATTCTGCATAAGAAGATTCGGAGGAATGGTCAGAAAAGCTACCTTATTATCCAAAAAATTGGCGGCATTAATGTGGCTAAAGAAAGCAAGTATGGCGTCTGCCACCTTGGAATCCTGCTGGTTGTAAAGAATGCTGCTGTCCTGCTGATATAGAATTTCATAGGCTTCTACTTTTTGATCTCGGTTCATAATAGGCTGACGCACAATATAGGTATCCATAATGAAGGCTCCTTAGTATAAGAGTAACCGCAAATAGCATCACTCCAAAATTTTAAGAAAAATTGAGATATTCCTCTAAACATACATTAGAAGAATTCATGATGTCGGCATTTTCAGCACCGACATAGCGGTAATGCCAGGGTTCCCAGCTGATTTTTGTAAGTTCTTCTTTTTCTTTTTGATAACGCTCGATAAAACCA
>URPG01000303.1 GCA_900549675.1 uncultured Oscillospiraceae bacterium
AAAAAGGCAGCACCCGGCGGCGTTGTTAAAAAAGGTGACGTAGTCAAGGCTGTTATCGTTCGTTCAGCGTTTGGTGTTCGCCGTGAAGACGGCACATACATCAGATTTGATGAGAACGCAGCCGTTATTATCAGAGATGACAAGAACCCCAGGGGTACTCGTATTTTCGGGCCGGTCGCGAGAGAACTGCGTGACAAGGAGTACATGAAAATACTCTCACTTGCCCCGGAAGTACTTTAATGGAGGTGCACGGAAATGAATCAAGATAAAAAAGTTCATGTAAAAACCGGTGACACCGTTATGATTATGAGCGGCAAAGACCGCGGGAAAACAGGAAAAGTTTTGCAGGTTAGCCCAAAAGAAGGCAAAGTTATTGTAGAAAATGCTAACTTTGTTTCTAAGCATGTTAAACCCAAAAAAATGGGCGAAGCAGGCGGCATCATCAAAGCTGAATCCGCTATTTATTCCTGCAAAGTGCAAATCGTCTGCTCACACTGCGGAAAGCCTACCCGTGTCGGTCACAAAATTTTGAATGACGGCACGAAAGAACGCATCTGCAGAAAATGCGGCGAGTCGCTGTAAGGGGGATAAAAAGATGCCAAGACTAAAGGATTTTTATAAAAGCGAAGTTGCACCCGCGCTAATGAAAAAGTTCGGCTACAAGAGCGTTATGGAAATTCCGACTCTCGATAAAATTGTGGTCAACGTTGGTGCCGGAGAAGCAAAAGATAACTCAAAAGTAATTGATAATATCAGCGGCGACTTGATGAAAATTACAGGTCAAAAGCCCATGATGTGCCGTGCCAAAAAATCCGTTGCTAACTTTAAGCTGCGTGAGGGCATGACAATCGGTTTAAAGGTGACACTTAGAGGCGACAGAATGTATGAATTTTTGGACCGCCTTTTCAACGTGGCACTGCCCAGAGTTCGTGACTTCAGAGGAATTAATCCTAACTCCTTTGACGGACGCGGTAACTACAACTTGGGTATTAAAGAACAGCTGATTTTCCCGGAAATTGAGTATGATAAAGTTGACAAGGTTCGCGGAATGGATATCTGTTTCGTAACAACCGCTAAAACAGACGAAGAGGCCAGAGAGTTCTTAACTCTAATGGGCGCTCCGTTTACTAGATAAGGAGGGATATTGTGGCCAAGACTTCAATGAAGGTGAAACAACAAAGAACTCAAAAATATTCCACTAGAGAATATAACAGATGTAAAATCTGCGGCAGGCCGCATGCCTACCTTCGTAAATTCGGTATATGCCGTATTTGCTTCAGAGAGCTAGCCTATAAAGGCGAGATCCCTGGCGTAAGAAAAGCAAGCTGGTAAGAAGGATAAGGAGGTCAATCATATGCAAATTACAGATACAATTGCCGATTTGCTTACTCGTATCCGAAATGCGCAGTCTGCAAAACATGATACCGTTGATATTCCTGCTTCAAACATGAAGAAAGCAATTTGCCAGATTCTTGTTAATGAAGGTTATATCAAAAGTTTTTCTACGGCAGAAGATGGCAAACAGGGTATGATTAAAGTTGTGCTCAAATATGCAGAAGGTAAATCACCGGTGATTAAAGGACTGAAGAGAGTTTCTAAACCCGGTCTTCGCATTTACTCAAATGCAGAAGAATTGCCTAAAGTTATGAAAGGTCTTGGAATTGCCTTGGTTTCTACTTCTAAAGGAATCATGACAGACCGCGAGGCCAGAAAAGAAAATGTCGGCGGTGAAGTGCTGGCGTTCATTTGGTAAACAGGGGGGTGCGATAGTATGTCGAGAATTGGAAGAAAACCCATAAATATTCCCGCCGGCGTTGAAGTGAAAGTAGACGGCAGCGTAGTATCCGTGAAAGGACCGAAAGGTACACTCACACAAAAATTTGACCCGCACATGAGTATTGCGGTCGAAGGCAGCGAAGTGTTGGTTTCCCGTCCCAATGACGCAAAGGAAAACAGATCTCTGCATGGTCTTACACGTACACTTATCGCCAATATGGTGACAGGTGTAACAGAAGGCTTTAAAAAGGAACTGGATGTTTTGGGCGTTGGTTATCGTGTTCAAAAGCAAGGCACAAACCTTGTGATGAACATTGGTTATTCTCATCAGGTAATTATGGGAGAAACCGAGGATATCAAAATTGAAGTTCCCGGACCGAACAAAATCATTATAACCGGTACTGACAAACAAAAAGTAGGTCAGTTTGCAGCAGAAGTTCGTGAGAAGCGTCCGCCGGAGCCCTATAAAGGCAAGGGTATTCGTTATGTTAACGAAGTGGTTCGCCGCAAAGAAGGAAAAGCCGGTAAGGGTAAATAATTAAAGGAGTGTGATTGAAATGGTAAAGAAGCCGGATACCAATAAAGCCAGACTGCGCCGCCATAGAAGAGTGCGCGGTAAAATAAACGGCACGGCAGAAAGACCCCGTTTGAACGTTTTCCGCTCCAATGCTAATATTTATGCTCAGTTGATTGATGACGTGAATGGTGTTACCCTTTGCGCAGCATCCACATTGGACAAAGAAATCAGCGGTAATGGCGGAAACAAAGAAGCAGCCCGTGAAGTTGGCAAGCTGATTGCCAAAAGGGCATCTGAAAAAGGAATCACCGACGTGGTATTTGACCGCGGAGGACATATTTTCCACGGCCGCGTCAAAGAGCTGGCCGACGGCGCCCGCGAGGGCGGCCTGAACTTCTAAGAAGGAGGAATAGAGTTTGGCTACTAAAATTGACGCATCGGTGCTTGATTTAAAGGAGCGCGTGGTTTCTATCAACCGCGTTGCAAAAACAGTTAAAGGCGGTAGAATTTTTAAGTTCTCAGCTTTGGTTGTTGTCGGAAACGGCGAAGGAATTGTAGGCTTTGGCATTGGCAAAGCCAGTGAGGTTCCGGATGCTATCCGTAAGGGCATTGAAGATGCAAAGAAAAATTT
>URPG01000304.1 GCA_900549675.1 uncultured Oscillospiraceae bacterium
AAATTTCACTTCGCGGTTCTACTATTCCGCATGAAGTGATGGGTGAGTTTGGTGCCGGAAAAGTTCTCTTAAAGCCAGCTGCTCCCGGTACAGGCGTTATCGCCGGCGGTGCCGTTCGTGCAGTGGTTGAGAGTGCCGGTATCCAGGATATTCGTACAAAGGCTCTTCGCTCAAATAATTCTTGCAATGTTGTTCGCGCAACAATGGAAGGTCTGAAAAGCCTGCGTTCTGCTGAACAAGTGGCAGCACTGCGCGGTAAATCCGTAAAAGAAATTCTGTAAAGGAGGGTGCAAAATGGCTAACATTACCGTTACGCTGAAAAAAAGCCTTATTGGCAGTAAAAAAGACCAGATTGCAACCGCCTATGCACTCGGTTTAAGAAAAATCGGGGATAAGACGGAGCAGCCTGACAATGCTCAAACACAGGGTAAGGTGAAAAAAATCGTTCATCTCGTTGAGGTGAGCAAGTAAGAGGGAGGTGCCAACATGAAACTTGAAAATTTAACTGCAACACCGGGTTCAACCAAGGTATCTACACGTGTAGGTAGAGGGCATGGCTCTGGCCACGGTAAAACAGCCGGCAGAGGTCATAAGGGTCAAAAGGCCAGATCCGGCGGCGGTGTTCGTGCAGGTTTTGAAGGCGGACAAATGCCTCTGCAGAGAAGAATCCCTAAAAGAGGTTTCAAAAATATCTTCAGAACAGAATATGCAGCCATTAATGTTGATAAATTAAACGTTTTTGATGACGGTGCTGTTGTTGATGCAGCTGCCTTAATCGAAGCCGGCATCATTAAAAAAGCTTGTGACGGGGTGAAAATCCTTTCCAACGGCGAAATCACCAAGAAACTTACAGTTAAAGCGAGTGCCTTTTCTGCAGCGGCCAAAGAGAAGATCGAAGCTGCGGGCGGAAAGACCGAGGTGATCTGATGCTGCAAACGTTAAAAAACGCATGGAAGATTCCAGATTTACGTAAAAAAATCCTCTTCACTTTGGCGGTTGTGGTAGCCTTTCGTTTTGGCTCTGCAATTCCAATGCCGTTTTTAAACATGGATGCACTATCACAGCTCATGGCCAGCGTGCAGCAAAACGGCGGAAGCTGGGGCATGCTGAACATGATGACGGGTGATGCTTTCTCAAGAGCGACTTTGTTCGCTTTGGGAATTTCCCCGTACATTAACAGCTCTATTATTATGCAGCTTTTGCAGGTTGCCATTCCGGCACTGGAGAGGCTTGCAAAAGAGGGCGAAGTCGGCAGAAAGAAAATTGCGATGATTACGCGTTTTGTCACTGTCGGTTTAGGTTTAATTACAGGAATAGGCTACTACTTCTTCCTGCGTAACAATGGTATTGTGAATTATACAACCGGTTTTTCGGGTGTTTTTGCTGCTATTGTTATGGTACTCAGCTTTACCGCTGGTACAGCCATCATTATGTGGATGGGCGAGCAAATTAATGATAAAGGTATTGGAAACGGTATCTCCATTCTGTTGTTTGCCGGTATCGTCGCAAGGCTGCCTGTTACTTTCGGCGGTGTTTGGGAATTCTTTAAAATGGCTATTGAAGACTCGGCAAACTACGGAAAGTACTTTATTCTTTCTCCCTTGTTTGTTGTATTATTCTTAGCAATTATTTGGCTGATTATCTTTATGAATGAAGCCGAAAGAAGAATCCCGGTGCAATATGCCAAAAAAGTAGTAGGACGCAAAATGTATGGTGGGCAAAGTTCATTTTTGCCGATTAAAGTGGCAATGAGCGGTGTTATGCCGGTTATCTTTGCCAGCTCCATTCTTTCCATTCCTCAGGTGATTGCTGTTTTTGTCACACCCAAAGAGGGTGGTCTTTTGGAGAAAACTTTAAAAGCTTTACAAAATACAGGTGGAGCTTATATGGTCATTTACTTCCTGCTGATTTTAATGTTTGCTTATTTTTATATGGTAATTCAGTATAATCCGTTGGAAATGGCCAATAATTTACGCCAGAGCAATGGTACAATTCCTGGCATTCGTCCAGGTAAACCTACTTCTGATTTTATCTCTAAGATTTTGTCAAAAGTAACGTTAATTGGTGCGTTGTTCCTTTCCGTAATTTCCATTGTTCCGATGATTTATGGTCGTGTGACCGGTATGGCTGCTTTAACAGTGGCCGGTACTTCAATCATCATTATGGTGGGTGTTGCCCTGGAGACCGTCAAACAGCTTGAATCTCAAATGATGATGCGTCATTATAAGGGATTCCTGGATTGATAAAGGAGAAGAACATGAATCTGATTTTTTTAGGAGCTCCCGGTGCCGGAAAAGGCACGCAAGCCGAAGTAGTTTGCAATGAATATCATATTCCTGCTATTTCGACAGGGAATATTTTAAGAGAAGCGCTGAAAAGCGGCACGGAAATGGGTCTGAAAGCCAAATCCTATATGGATAAAGGGGCTTTGGTACCGGATGAAATTCTCATTGGTATTATCAAAGACCGCTTGGCAGAGGAAGACTGCAAGAATGGTTTCATCCTTGATGGTTTCCCCAGAACCATTCCCCAAGCCGAGGCACTGGATAAAATGGGTATCGTAATTGACAAGGTTATTGATATTGAAGTAGCCGATGAAAGAATTGTGGCCAGAATGTCCGGTCGCCGTGTCTGTGAGGAATGCGGTTCTTCTTATCATACGCTTTATAAAAAGCCAGCAAAAGAAGGTATCTGCAATACTTGCGGAGGCACCCTTATTCAGCGTAAGGATGACCACCCAGATACAGTAAAAGACCGTTTGCACGTGTATCACGAGCAAACCGAGCCTTTAAAAGAGTTCTATCAAAAGCAGGGTAAGCTTGTTATCGTAGAAGGACAGGAAGAAGTTGCTGATACAACGAAGCTTGTCTTAGACGCAGTTGCCAAACAGGCTTGATTGGAGAAA
>URPG01000305.1 GCA_900549675.1 uncultured Oscillospiraceae bacterium
TCAGCTTTTCCCTAGTCGGAAAGGGGAATACCCCCCCCCTGCCGTAAAAAATGAGTCTGTTTCTCCTAATTTAGCGTTATTAGAAACACTAAAAGCCAATTGTGCTTTTGTCTATCCGCATCACGATTTGACACAAATTTCTTCCAAGGCGGCGGCCTCTACCTTGGCGTCCAAAGAGCATCAGGTCAGGCAGGGCATTACACTCTCACGTCCGGCTTGGCTATATGATAAGGGGCTAACACCGGCTGAAAAGGGCATTGCCCTGCACAGCTATATGCAGTATGCTGATTTTTCTGCCGCGGCCCTTCATCCGAAACAGGAATTGGAAAGATTAATTGAGCAAAAATATTTAACACAGGAACAAGCAGCAGCGGTAGATTTAGAAAAAGTAACCTTATTCTTTCAAAGCCGCTTGGGGCAACGGATTCTTTCATCTGCCCGTATCGAAAAAGAGCGCCGTTTTGCTGTCGAAATTTTAGCCAGTGAGGCAGGATATAGCGTACAGCCCGAACACGCCAATACCACTATTATTCTGCAAGGTGCCTTAGACTGCACCTTTATCGAGAACAACAAACTGCATATCGTTGATTTTAAAACAGACCGTGTCAAAAATATAAACGAGCTCATCACGGACTATCAATTACAATTGCAACTCTATCAAAAAGCCATGAAACAAGTCAGTTCTTACCCTGTGGGAGAATGCTGGATTTATTCCATGCACAAAAATCAGGCTATTTTAGTTCTCTCTTAAATTTATTTATTTCCTCTGCTGTATCTCTTTTTTGAAAAAATCTAATTTCATATCCACTCTACGGAGCGTTTGTTGCAAACTTATCGTAAAAGCTTTATGCTAAATTAGGAGGTAAATCATTATGGACTGCCGTAGAGTTGGAAAATTAATTTTAAATTTGCGAAAAGAAAAAGGCATGACACAAAAAGAATTGGCTGATCTGATGAACATCAGTGACAGGACTATTTCAAAATGGGAACGTGGTTTAGGCTGTCCGGATACTTCTCTTTTGCAGGAGCTTTCTCAGCTCTTAGAAGTAAATATCGAGAAAATTTTACAAGGAAATCTTGAGCCAAACCATGCTGACGGAGGAAATATGAAAAAAATCAAATTTTATGCCTGCCGTACTTGCGGCAGTATTTTATACGGTACCGGAGAATCCGAAATCTCCTGCTGTGGGAGAAAATTGAGCCCTCTGCCTGTACAAAAGACAGATAAAGCCCATATCATCGCTGTAAATGAAGTTGAACAGGATTTTCATATCATGATTCAACATGAAATGACCAAACAACACTTTATCTCCTTTGTCGCTTATGTATCCTGGGACAGTGTGTTTTTTCAGAAATTATATCCGGAACAAACACCGGAATTACGAATTCCTAAAAGACAAAAAGGGCAATTCTATTTTTACTGCAATCAACATGGTCTTTTCAAAAAAGATTGACTTTTTCGCGTCTGGCCTGTTTTGTCTGCTGTAGATTTAAATGCAGAAAATGAGTTTAAGTGGGAATGATTTTCCTACTTGAACTCATTTTCATTTTTATTATAGGGTCTATTATAATAAGTGCACAGCGCAAATTCCAGAAGTATGGCGGTCCAATTCTATGGCTCATTTAAAAAACTATTACTGTTAAAACGCTGGTATTCTTTTGGGGACATCCCTGTCAGTTTTTTGAAAATCTTAGAAAATTGTTTAGCGTCATCGTATCCGCATTTCTTAGAAATATCCGCTATTTTCAAATCAGAATCAGCAAGCAGGCGTTTGGCATGGTTGGTTCTCACTGTTTTCAAATAATCTACAAAAGATTGTCCCGTCATTCTTAAACATATTGGAAAAATAGTAATAATTTAGCCCAACATAGTTCGATACACTTGCCATATTAATATTTTTCTCGAAATTTTGATTGATATATATCACTGCCTTTTCCAGTGTTTTTAATTTATTTTCATAGTCATTTTTACCATTTTGACACGGCGAAAGAGCCTCTTTCACCTCCCTAAAAAATGCCAGCAATTTCTCTTGATAACACTTGACACCATTTGCAAGAATAAAACCGTTCTCCAACAAGGAATTTTCTTGGCAAATAAATTTATATTGGCGAATGATTTTTTCAGATATTTGTTGTTCAATTTCTTCATAATAAGAAAACAAATAAGATTCTTCCGCCGTTTTACTAAAAAGATTTTTAATAGACTTTAATAAAGTTTGTTCGTCTTGATTCCGAAAATTTTCTAATACTTCAAAATCCTCCGCCGAAATTTTGCCTTCAACTCGATTTTGAATATCGCTAAACCCTATGTATTTTTTATCCTGAACACGGTGATATTTTTCCGTTTCCCAAACCTCTCGTAAGGCCGATTTCAAACAATGTACCCCTGTACAAACAGAACTCTGTGATATCGTCATGATATTCTTTTCTTCAATTCGATTTATAATTTCTTCCTGATTTTTTGGATGTGAAATAACCAATAGCCGTGATTGAAATCTCATGGCAAACCATTTACTGTCATAAGAGAATTGCTGCCGATTTTGCTCCAGAAAATCATTCTCTTGTTCTACGAACTCGCAGCAAATCAACTGTAAAACAAATTCTTTTTGAAATATACTATGCCGAGAAAAATGATACTGCTCTGTCATATTATTCAGCCATACAGACTGAACCTTAGCCGAAAGAATTTCATGCAGCAAACTATCTTCCATGACTGTTTCTTGACTCACTGCCTGCTGAACGGTTTCTATTAATTCCTGAATGTCCACAGGTTTTAATAAATAGGCAAACGCCTGCAAGCGTACCGCCTCAGCCGCATACTCAAATTCAGCATACCCGCTGAGAAAAATCACGGGCGGCATTTTCTTTTTTTGTGCATTGGCTTCTTTTACAAATTGCAGC
>URPG01000306.1 GCA_900549675.1 uncultured Oscillospiraceae bacterium
TTGCCGAATTCTGCGAACCTCAAGAACGACACATTGTCACTGTGTTTAAACTCATTCTTGATATGTTGGCACCGTCAGAGGACAGCACCGAAAAGAAAAAGAAGACGGTTGCCCAGGACATCATGGAGCATCTTCCGCCCGAACACAAAGCCCGCTGGCTCTCTGGCTCTGCTCTGAATTCGGGAGGATCCTCTGCCGCCAGTGTCATCACCACTGCCATGAGCCGACTGCTCTCTCTGATTGACAGTGAATCCGAACAGATTCTTTGCTTTGACCCGGAGGTTACCATCAATCAGCTTTGCAGTGAAAAAGTAGCTATCTTTTTGGTTTTCCCCGAAGAGGACAAAACCAAGCACGTGCTTGTCTCTTTGATGATACAGCAAATGTACAACGCTGTCATTGCCTATGCCGACGAATACACTGAAAATCACTGTTTAGACCGCCGTCTATATTTCTTTGAGGACGAATTCGGTATTTTTCCTAAGCAAGAAAATTTTGAGGATATGACAGCTGCTGGCCGAAGCCGCAATATGTTCATGGTTCCGATTGTTCAGTCCATCTTTCAGCTGCATGACACTTACGGACAAAACGGAGCCAAGAGTGTCATGAGCTGTTGCAAGTCTGTTATTTTCGGCGGCTTTGCCCCCCTATCGGATGACGCTGAATTCTTTTCCAAGCATTTAGGTACGCAGACCGTTGCCGGCGGCAGCGTGTCCAATTCTTCCAACTCCAAAAGCTCTGGCAGTTCTAAGAATATTAGCATGATTTCACGTCCACTCATGACAGCAGACGAGCTTAAACAGCTGCCCCAGTTCAACTGGGTGGTACAACATGGCTCCACTCATCCTTTTATCTCCAAAATGCCGCACTGGTCAAAATGGAAGCTTCGCTATGACAAACCCTTTATCATGAGCCGACATCAGCCTAAGAAAATTTCCTATGGCAGCTGCAAAAAGCTGAAAACAAAGATACTCGATAAATACGGTGTTGAATTTATTGAGCCTATGGCAATATATGACTACGACGAGGAGCAGTCACAGGGCATTCCCGAACCGACCGAACCCAGTGTGGAACAGTATTTTTAGGAGGTACCTATGAATCGAAAAAGCTTGTTTATTCCTTATATTCCCATTATAATTGGAATTGCCACAGCAGAAATATACTTAATTTTTATAAGCAGGAGGGCAAACATGCCAAATGAAGCGAACGGAATTTCAATTGAAGGGATTATTGCGATTGTCGTAGCACTTCTCGGTGTTGCCGGAGGGATTTGGGCGCAATTTGTTCAGTTCAAAAAAGACGCTAAACGAATTGATGACGTAAACGGAAATGTTAGTGGGGTTAAATCTGATACAAGCGAAATGAAACCTCAGATGACTAATGTCAATGATAACGTCAAGAAAATCCGTGATGAAGTGGTGGAAAAGCTTGTTCCCAGCATGGGAAAGCTAAGAGGCATCGACACACTCGTGAAAGCACATGATATTGAACAAGCTATTAAACGAGAAATCTCACCGAATCTTTATGACAAGGATACGCTCAAAGGTACAATCGACCTTGTTTATGAAGAAAACGCCAGGCTTCAGACGGAGAAGAAAGACCATCTAAGACAGCTGCACTTAAACAAACTGGAGATTGACAGGCTCACGAGAAAGATTTCTTCCCTAGAGCAGGAATTGGAATCTTATCAGGAGCAAGAACCGCAGCATGAGCAAACCTTGGATATGCATTTTTAAAGATACTTACTTTTAAAAAGAGAACCGAAGTGAATCGGTTCTCTTTTCTATATTATAAACAAACTCTTCTTTGCAGTTGCATATGACCTAATAATGAATCGAGGTAATCCTATGAAAAATAATTTTTTTCATTTTCCCGTAAAAACATTTAAGCCCTATCATTCCATGCACAACCCAACATGGGATGAATTGCATGCAAACTACGACTACACAAAATTTCCTTTATCTGATATAATTACCGTAGATTGGGATAAGGAGATTTCAAGAATGGAGAATCAGAATTTGTGTCCTTGCGGCAGTGGATATGCTTCTTCCGTATGTCACAAAGATATGATGCCCGGCAGTGCAGTGGACACTTACTGGCACAAGATAAATGCTCTTGATGCGAAAATTCAAGAATTGAAACAGGAAAATAATATAACTTTTTTATGCCGTAAAAATTGCAATGCCTGCTGCGATTATTATTTTTACATTTCTCCAATAGAATATTTTGCAATAAAATATTATCTTTTGAACACTCATAAGGCTTTGTTTGAAAAGGCCAAAACGACTGCAAAACAATCTTATGAACAGCTAAAAGAGGAATATCCAGAAGAATATAATCGACTGGAATTTCAATCCTTTGCCCAACTGGCAGGACAAAGTGATCATGAAGTTCTTGACCGTTTCAAAATGTGCCCCTTTGCAAACAGTGAAAAAGGCATTTGTGAGATTTATTCAGTTAGGACCATGATATGCCGACTTTTTGGCACCTCGTATGCTTATGGGTATTGCAATGATATTGATAAAAAAGTCAGAAAACTTTTTTCAAAACAAATTTCAAAAAAGAAGGTTACCTCTCATATGGTAAAAATTGAATTAAATGAAGATTTACGCCGAGATGTTGACCATTATGTATTTCCGCCATCTTCAATTGGGCCAAGCCAAGGTATAGAATTTCGTGATCGAGCGTTTCCTTTAATTTATTGGCTCACTCATGATGAACAGTATTCAATGTTATATTCGTTTGCTCTTAATAAGAAGAAACAGGATTATTGGCGTATCAGAGCAACAGACCGAAGTCTATACGATTAAGCTTAGAAAACTTTTATATCCTACATTTTGAGAACCGATTTATTTCGGTTCTCTTTTTTTATACCTATCACAAAATACGGAGGAAAA
>URPG01000307.1 GCA_900549675.1 uncultured Oscillospiraceae bacterium
AGAGGTTTTAGCTGCCTTAACCGAATTGGAACTAGAGGGAGAGGTTCAATCTTTTTCAGGCAGGCGTTATGCTTTAGCATAATTTTTCCGTAAATAAGTATTTTTTATCATACTGTCTATAAGCTTTTAAAAAAGATAAATACAGCAGATAATGCTCTGCGTTGTGGGAGAAATATCAAATTGTGAATAAGCTCTGGTTGAAAAAACCAAGAATCGATAGTATAATCTACATTTAAGACAGCCATATACCATATATTGGATGGCTAAATAATTTTCAGACAGGCATCTGTGCTGAAAAGGAGGTAACAAATGGCGAAACTGGTAATCGTCGAGTCGCCTTCCAAGGCAAAGACGATCAAAAAGTATCTGGGTAAAGACTATGAAGTAATCGCTTCTATGGGACATGTCCGTGATTTACAAAAATCCCGTTTAAGCGTTGATGTAAAAGATAATTTTACGCCGAAATATACTGTCATCAGAGGAAAGGCAAAAACAGTAAAAGAATTAAAAGCAGCGGCTAAAAAAGCGGAAAGTGTTTATCTCGCAACCGACCCTGACCGTGAGGGAGAGGCTATCTCTTGGCACTTAGCCTATTTATTGGGATTAGAAGAAACTGCTGTTGACCGTGTGACGTTCAATGAAATCACAAAGCGGGGCGTACAAGAGGGGATGGCAAATCCACGCCGAATTGATATGGATTTGGTCAATGCCCAACAGGCAAGAAGAATTTTAGACCGTTTGGTGGGTTACACCTTAAGCCCATTTTTAGCAAAAACAATTCGCCGGGGACTTTCGGCGGGACGTGTGCAATCTGTCGCTGTTCGCATGATTGTGGACCGGGAAGAAGAAATTAGAGCGTTTAAACCGGAGGAATATTGGTCTATTGACGCTAAAATGACAGCTCCGCCATCGAGAGCGGTATTCAGCACCTCTTTTTATGGTGACGAAAAAGGCGAAATTGAGATCAAGAATAAAGAACAATCCGATAAAATTTTATCTGAGTTGGAGAAAGCAGAATTTGTCGTTGCCTCTGTCAAAAAGAGCAAACGGAATCGTCAGCCAGCTCCTCCTTTTATCACTTCCACTTTACAGCAAGAGGCCTCACGTAAATTGGGTTTTCAGGCCAAACGAACCATGAAAGCCGCACAAGAGCTTTACGAAGGTGTTGACATTAAAGGGGTTGGTTCTGTGGGTTTGATTACCTATATGAGAACGGACTCTCTGCGTATCTCAGAAGATGCGATTGGGCAGGCTTCTGCTTATATTGAAGAACGTTGGGGTAAAAAATATTTGCCGCCGAAAACGAGAGTATTCAAATCTCGTGCAAACGCGCAAGACGGACATGAGGCGATTCGTCCTACGGCGATTCATTTGGTGCCGGATGAAATTAAGGATTCTCTAACCTCTGACCAATACAAGCTGTATAAATTGATTTGGTCGCGTTTTCTTGCCTGCCAAATGGCGAATTGTGTTTTGAATACAACGCAGGCTACCATTCAGGCCAATGGGTATATTTTTAAAGCCTCCGGTTTTAACGTGCACTTTGATGGCTTTACCGTGCTTTATCAGGAGAGTAAAGATGAAGAAGAAAAAGAAGGCAAGGATTTGCCGAATTTAGAAGAAGGCATGACCTTAAAAGTGAAAGATTTGCAGGGAAACCAGCATTTTACACAGCCGCCGCCCCGTTTCACAGAAGCTTCTCTCATCAAAACGCTGGAAGAAAACGGCATCGGACGTCCGTCTACGTATGCCGCTACCATTTCCACCATTACTAGCCGAGAATATGTTACCCGTGAGGGTAAAGCGTTTAAACCGACCGAATTAGGAGAAGTCATCACAAAGCTGATGAAAGAAAAATTTCCGAAAATAGTCAATATCAAATTTACGGCTACCGTTGAAAATGAATTGGACGCTGTACAACGCGGGGATGATGAATGGGTTCACGTTCTGCAAAAGTTCTATGAGGATTTTGAGAAAACCGTCGAGAAAGCCAAAGAAGAAATGGACGGCGTAAAAATAAAATTGAAATCGGATGAAACCGATGAAATTTGTGATAAATGCGGCAAGCCCATGGTCATTAAATATGGCCGATTTGGACGTTTTATGGCTTGCTCCGGCTATCCTGAATGCAAAAACGTGAAGAAGATTTTAAATGAAACCGGTGCGGAGTGTCCGAAGTGCGGCGGCAAAATTATTTCACGTAAATCTAAAAAAGGCAGAGTCTTCTATGGATGCAGTGAATATCCCAATTGTGATTTTGTTTCATGGGATCCGCCCTCAAAAGAGAAATGTCCAATTTGCGGCAAAACACTTATGGAGAAAAAAGGCAAGGTTAAAGAACTCTATTGTGTGACACCGGAATGCACATTTGAAGGTAAAAAAATTAACGAGGATGAAGAATGAGGGACGTAATACAGGTCATCGGTGCAGGACTGGCCGGCTCAGAGGCAGCATTTCAAATTGCACAGAGGGGCATAAAGGTTCGCCTATATGAGATGAAACCTGCTAAATTTTCACCGGCCCATAAAAGTGGGAATTTTGCTGAATTGATTTGTTCAAACTCGTTAAAAGCCTCCCGCATTGACAGTGCGGCGGGGCTGGCCAAAAAAGAGAAGCGTCGTTTTCATTCCCTGCTTATGCATTGTGCGGATTGCTCGGCAGTTCCTGCGGGCGGTGCTTTGGCAGTAGACCGTGATGAATTTTCACGGCTAGTGACAGAGGAAATCAAAAATCACCCGCTCATTGAAGTGGTAGAAGAAGAAATCACTTCAATTCCGAACGGTATTGTCATTATAGCGACTGGTCCGCTTACTTCTGACACATTTGCGCGGGAAATCGCAAAAGTTTGTCCGAATTCTTTGTATTTTTTT
>URPG01000308.1 GCA_900549675.1 uncultured Oscillospiraceae bacterium
TATCGCAAACCATATTGCATATTCCATAGTCGCAATCAACTAATTGCTGAAAATATTGTTTTCCCATGATGTGAGTAGTTAATTTTCTGATTTCATCCCATATACGATACATCTGATAGGCACCAAACTCATCTCCCATAACGGAATTTTCATATTTATTAAAACCACCATCACCAAAAAACCATGTAGCTTTCGCAATTTGTAAAGGAATGTATTTTTCTTGCGAAGCGGTATTTTCTGAAAGGATTTCTTTCTTGAGTTGCTCTTTCAACTCCTCTAACTCTTTTTCCGAAACGACTATCATTTACTTCACTCTCCTTTCTCTTCTAGTTCAAATGTTATATGTTGCATTTTTTATAAAATAATCACATACTTTTTATAAACCGTTTATTGACTTAGACAATATTTTGTGCATAAACGTATGTTTTGTACTTTATATTGTTTTTTTACTACTTTTATATTGACTTTCTACATATTGTGGTCTACCATAATTATCAGAACAAACATTCGAATAATTATGAAAGGTGGTGAATATATGGCAAAAGGAAAATCTTCTTGTAAACCATCTGCCAAAGTCAGTCAAGCTGGAAGAACTCTTTCCACAAGCAAGTCCAGCTCTGCTAAATCTAAAGCAGGCACTACACTGGCAAACCACAAACACACAAGCCATTAGTCAAAAGACCTAAGTCATTCTTGGGTCTTTTAAATTGTTCGAAACAACATTTTTGAAATCTCTACCATTGCCATTACTTCTGCTGGTGTTGGATTATCCTTTTCCGCTGTTCTAATAACAAAAGTTGCTAAACTTTCCACCATTTCATCATACATGGACTTTTTATTTTTCTTTGCCATTTCAATCACTCTCCTTTCATTCCTTCCACTGCGTATAATTCATTCATTGTAATTTCAAGCGCATCTGCGATTGCGAGCGCATCACATGGCTTAATTATTTTTCGCCCATTCAGCATATCGCTGAATTGTTGTTTGCTAAATCCTGCTTTATTCGCTACAGCACATTGTTTCATTCCTCTGTCGTTAATAATGCGAATTATATTTTGAGGAAGTACGAGATTATAATCCTTAACACTCATCTTTTCACCTCCAAAACTCATTTCTCGAACTTTGATTATATGATAATCGAGTTTCGAGTTTTTGTCAATACTTAAAAATAAAAAAAGTTTGAGTTTTGAAAACTTTTATATTGATAGATTGATATTTATGTGCTATTCTCTATTTATAAGGAGGTGCAAGATATGTCTTTACATGATAGAATTAAAGAGGCTAGAAAAAATAAAGGAATTACTCAGGAGCAATTAGGCTCTCTTATTGGTGTTGCAAAAACAACTATTACTGGTTACGAAAAAAATCGAGAACCAACAGCGGCAAAGGTCGGAGAAATTGCAGATGCGCTTGATGTAGATGCGAATTTTTTATATCAAGATGAAATGAGAGAACTGAAACATAAAGACAAAACAACCATCGAGGAATTTGAAAATATCATAAAAAAATACCGTGCTCTCGATGACCACGGCAAAGAAATGGTAGATTTCACACTTCAAAAAGAGTGGGAGCGTTCCGTTGACTTGATAAAGAAAAATAACATCGTTGAACTTCCTCATCATTTAGAAGTGAATGCAGCAAATGAAAGGAATGCTACAAAAGAGCAGGCACTTAACGCTGATAATATTATGGCTGATGACAGTGAATGGGAGTGATTTTGATTGACATACGAAAATTTGCTAAAAGAAGCTGATGACAAAGGACTCATTGTAAAAGAAAAGAACATTCCCGGCTATGGTGGACGAATTTACAGAAACCGTATAGCAATACATAGTGGATTAGATACATCTGTTGAAAAAGCCTGCGTCCTTGCCGAAGAACTCGGACATCATTACACCACCGTTGGTAATATCTTAGACGTAAGTGATTCTGAAAACTGCAAGCAGGAACGACAAGCAAGATTATGGGCTTACAATAAACTGATTGGCTTACACGGAATTGTCAAAGCATTCGAACACGGGTGCAAGGATTGCCATGAGATAGCGGAATATTTAGAAGTGACAGAAGGATTTTTACAAGATTGTATTGAATGTTATAGAAATAAATACGGCGTCTATAAGACACTGGATAATTATATTATTTACTTTATCCCTCACTTAACAGTGGGAGAACGAATCTGATATAAGCGCATTGCGATTATATAAATACAAAAAAGAAAGAGAAAAGGAGGGATATTATGAAATGTCCTAACTGCGGATGTAATGTAGAAAAAACAAATTTTTGCCCATATTGTGGATGTGATTTAAAAAAATGTGGACACTCAATACTTCCATCTCCTCGCAAAAACAATACTGTATCCGACCAAGCGAAAGAGCTGACTAAATCATTCGGAAAATTTATCCTCGCCAAAACTGCGTCTTCTATTAAGGATTATTCCGAAAAAATTCACGCAGGAAACAAAACAAAATTTTCCTTAAATGTTCATCCAGATTTGCAGAATCTTTTATGGTTTGGAGACGGTCCTAGAAAGAATTATATCAAAGAGAAAAAACAAAATGAGAGCATAAAAATAAATGGTTATATAATAAATTTTTCGACATACGGATCTGATGAACCTAGTCTTATACTTACCAAATTGCCTATTGAAAAACCTGTAAACCCGTCAAATGTTCCGCGCCCGCCCTATTATCCCTCTTATGCAGACTTGACACCAGAACAACGTTGGATGTATTGGCAATTTTTAGAGAATCCATATTCAGGTACTCACGATATTGGCTATGTTTTTATTTTTTACTATGGACTAGAGCGTTATCTCTTTTCACAACGCTCTGGAAATGCAGTAAATGTTATTCTAAAATTACGAG
>URPG01000309.1 GCA_900549675.1 uncultured Oscillospiraceae bacterium
AAAAAGATACCACATCAAAAACCACTTCCTCCGGCTTTGATTTTATGATTGTCGGTTTGGGTAATCCCGGAAAAGAATATGACAATACCCGTCACAATGCCGGTTTCATGGCCATTGATGAAATCGCAAAAGAATATAATACCACGATTTCACGCATAAAATTTAAAGGACTGTGCGGAGAATGCCGTATGGGCGACGCTAAAATTCTTCTCTTAAAGCCTTCAACGTTCATGAACCTCAGCGGACAATCTGTTGTGGAAGCCATGAATTTTTATAAACTTCCTGCTGAAAAGGTATTGGTTTTATTTGACGATATCTCACTTGAACCGGGTAAATTGAGAATCCGCCGAAAAGGCAGTGACGGCGGGCATAACGGGATTAAAAATATCATTTATTTAAGTGGAAAGGATACGTTTCCCCGCATTAAAATTGGGGTTGGCAGTAAACCGCACCCGCAATATGATTTAGCCGCTTGGGTACTTTCGCATTTCACAGCCGCCGAACAAAAAGAAATGGCAGCAGCAACCAAGAATGCGGTAAAAGCCGCTGAACTGATTGTCAGCGGTAAAATTGACCAGGCTATGTCCGATTTTAACTGAATGATTCCAAACAGACTAAGATATGAGGGTAAAAGGCAATATGAAATTTATCAGACATACGCTCAACCAATTGAACGAATACCAAGAGCTTCTCTCTGCTTTGCAGAAAGGAGCTGTTCCTGCTGTTGTCACCAATGTTTCCGGTATTCACAAGTGCGCTTTTACAGCCGCCCTTGCGGGTGATTCTTCCCGTAAGGCACTGATTCTTGCTGCTGATGAGGCTGAGGCTCACCGCTTTAACGAGGATTTGAACGCCATGGGATTGCGCTCTGCTGTTTTCCCGCTGCGGGATTTTTGCCTGAGGGATACCGCCGGCAGTTCTCATGAATATGAGCGTGAACGTCTGAAGGTTCTCACCTTGTTGGAACAAGGGCACTGCGATTGTGTTGTTACCTGCATTGACGCCGCACTGCAATACACCATCCCCCCTGAGGAATTAAAAGACCGCATGATTTCCATTGCCGCCGGAGAAGAAAAAAAGCCGGAAGAAATTGTCACCGCTTTGGTGAAATGCGGTTATGTACGGGAAGATAAAATCGAGGGGTTTGGGCAATTCAGCCATCGTGGCGGCATTATTGATTTTTATTCTCCCGGCAGCGAAGCTCCTGTGCGAATTGAATTTTGGGGAGATGAAATTGATTCTCTCGCCTATTTTGACGTTGATACACAACGCCGCACCGAACATCTGCGTAATTTTACCATTTCTCCCTGTGTGGAGGTCATCTCTGCTAATCCGGATGTAACAGCCAAAAAGATTGAAACACTGGCACTTTCTCTGCGCGGTAAAACAGCCGCCAAAGCAAGAGAGATTCTGCAAAGTGAAGCACAAAAGCTGCGTGAAGGGGTTTACCTTGCCTCGGCAGATAAATTTATCTCACTCATTTATAATCGGCAAGCCACTTTATTTGATTATTTTGACAGTTCCTCTTCTTTTGTGGTCTTTTCAGAGGGAAATCGTCTAAAAGAGCGCATGAGAACCACGCTGCTGCAATGGAGTGAAGATATTAAAAATTATCTGATAGAGGGCATTCTCTGCAAATCTTTAGACACGTTTACAGAAACATGGGATTACGCTTTGCAAATGAGTGAAAAAATCCCCTCTGTTTTTATGGATACTTTTGCAAGAGGAAGTTATGAAATTCCTGTCAAAACACTGCTGAATGTCACCGCTCGTCAGCTCTCTCCCTGGAGCGGCGGTATGCAAATTTTAGAAGAAGATTTACAAGCACTGCTGCATCAGAAGCGGGCTTGCTTAATCCTTTCCGGCACTGAAAAGGCAGCGAAAAGTATTGCGGAAGACTTGCAAAAAGCGGGTTTTCCGGCATCTTATCTTGAATCTCCTACCGTCACCGCCAAAGGCACTGTCACCGTTACAGCAGGCTCACTCTCGGCAGGCTTTGAATTCCCTTCTGCTGATTTTGCCCTTATCACCCATGGGCGCATATCCACCGGCAAACCCAAACGTGCCGCCGCCAAAAAGAAAGATAAAAACACAAAAGAAATTGCCGGCCTCTCGGATTTAACGCCCGGCGATTATGTCGTTCATACTTCTCACGGTATTGGCGTTTTTGACGGCATTCATAAAATTGAAATGAATGGTATCACTAAAGATTATATCAAGGTACGTTATGCCAAGGGCGACACGCTGTATGTCCCTGTTACACAACTGGATTTGGTTTCAAAATATATAGGACCACGCGAGGATTCCGGCATTAAACTCAACCGCTTGGGCGGCACAGAATGGCAAAAAACCAAAAGTCGTGTCCGTTCTGCTGTAAAAGATATCGCCAAAGAGTTGATTGAGCTGTACGCTGAACGCATGAAGCAAAAGGGGTTTGCTTTTCCGGAAGACAACGAGTGGCAGAGAGATTTTGAAGCACACTTTGAATTTAACGAAACAGAAGACCAACTGCGCTGTATTAATGAAATTAAAGATGATATGGAGCGTATTGTTCCCATGGACCGCCTGCTGTGCGGCGATGTTGGTTTCGGCAAGACGGAAGTGGCTTTGCGGGCCGCTTTCAAGTGCGTTACAGCCGGAAAGCAATGTGCTCTTTTGGTTCCCACCACAATTTTGGCATGGCAGCATTACCAAACCCTATTAAAACGCTTTGAGGGATTTCCCATTGATATTGAACTTCTATCCCGTTTCCGCACACCTAAACAACAAACGGAAATTCTTAAAAAGCTGCACAACGGCACGCTTGACATTATTGTAGGAACCCATCGGCTGGTTTCAAAAGATGTTCTTTTTC
>URPG01000310.1 GCA_900549675.1 uncultured Oscillospiraceae bacterium
TAAACACAACGACACAGCAAGGAGTGAAAAGCATGGCAATCGGTGAAAGAATCCGTTTTATACGCAATCTGCGTGGTATGACGCAGAAGTGGCTTGGTCAAGCCGTGGGATTCCCTGAAAAGACCGCTGATGTCCGCATGGCTCAGTATGAGTCCGGCTCCAGAACGCCCAAAGAGGACTTGGTAAAGGCACTTGCCAATGTGCTGGAGGTTTCTCCTCTGGCTTTGAGCATCCCGGACATTGACAGCGATCTCGGCTTTATCCATACACTTTTCGCCGTTGAGGATTTACATGGCGTAAGAGTTGAGAAGAATGACAACGAAGTACATATCGTTTTTGACGGAAGCAAGCCAAACACTGACCGTTCTGTATTCCAGATGCTTTCCGCATGGGCGGACCAAGCTGAGAAGTTCAGAAACGGTGAGATCAGCAAAGAACAGTATGACCGTTGGCGTTATACATTCCCGGCAGAGGACACCACCCAGCTTTGGGCAAAGGTTCCCTCGCAGGAACTCAGCGATATGCTGGTAGATGCCTTTAAGGACAAACTGAAATAAGCCTATAAACGACAAAAAGCCCGTACTGACATCCCATCAGTACGGGCTTAAATGTTAATATGGGTATTTTGTGAGCAGAGCAAAATTACTCCTTACTCACAAACCACTCGGTACGCAGAATAATTGCGGTAGAGTGAAATCTTATCAAAACCTTATCAGAAGCGGTGGTCGAAGTCCGGAAAGCCTTGATATTACTGAGTTTTTCGGCTTTTATTTTTTATTCCCACTCAATCGTGGCCGGGGGTTTACTTGTGATATCATAAACGACACGATTTACACCGGGGACTTCATTGATGATTCTGGCAGAAACCTTACCGAGTAAATCATACGGCAGTTTTGCCCAATCGGCTGTCATAAAGTCGGTTGTTGTCACGGCCCGCAAAGCCACTGTAACACCATAGGTGCGTTCATCACCCATAACACCAACGCTGCGATTAGAGGTAAGAACGGCAAAATATTGGTTAATCGTACGCTCATATCCGGAATTCATCACTTCTTCACGGAAAATCGCATCCGCATCACGCAAAAGTTCTAATTTGTCCCAGGTGATTTCGCCCATAACACGCACGGCGAGTCCCGGTCCGGGAAACGGCTGACGCCAAACCAATTCATCGGGAATTCCCAGTTCTGTTCCCACCTGACGAACTTCGTCTTTGAACAAATCTCTGAGCGGTTCAATTAACCCTTCAAAACCAATATCTTCCGGAAGCCCCCCTACATTATGGTGACTTTTAATCACAGCAGCATCACCGACACCACTCTCGACAATGTCTGGATAAATAGTTCCTTGGCAAAGAAATTCCATTTTTCCCAATTTGGCAGATTCCTCTTCAAAAACGCGGATGCATTCTTCACCAATAATCTTTCGTTTCTTTTCCGGCTCTGCCACACCTGCAAGTTTTCCTACAAAACGCTCACCGGCATTGACGCGAATAATATTCATATCGAATTCTTTTTTGAATACGGCTTCTACCATATCTCCCTCATGCTTACGCATAAGACCATGATCCACAAAAATGCAAGTCAGATTTTTGCCGATTGCCTTATGCACCAGAAGTGCTGCAACAGACGAATCTACTCCGCCGGAAAAAGCACAGAGAACTCTCTTCTCCCCTACTTTTTCTTTAATTTCTGCAATGGTTTGCTGCACAAAAGAAGACATTTTCCAATCTGCGGAGCATTCACAGATGGAGAACAGAAAGTTTTTGAGCATTGTTCTACCATAAACAGTATGTTCTACCTCCGGATGAAACTGAACCGCATATAGTCTTTTCTCAGCATTTTCCATCGCTGCGCACGGGCAATGCTTTGTCGTCGCTGAAACACTGAAACCGACAGGCAAAGAAGATATATAGTCTGTATGGCTCATCCAGCAAATGCTGTCTTCAACATCTTCAAAAAGCTTTGATTTTTGGGAAAAGGTGACTTCCGTTGTACCATATTCCTTAACAGCACTGGGCGCAACTTTACCGCCTAAAGCGTATGCCATCATTTGTGCGCCATAGCAAATTCCCAAAATCGGCACACCAAGATCAAATATTTCTTTTGAACAATGTGGAGCTTCATCTTCATAAACACTATTGGGCCCACCTGTAAAAATAATGCCCTTGCAATCCTTTAATTCTTCCGGATTGGTTTTGTAGGATTTAATTTCACAAAAAACCTCCTGTTCACGCACGCGGCGGGCAATTAATTGTGCATATTGTCCGCCGAAATCCAACACGACAACTCTTTCATGACTTTGTTTTTTCTCCATGTTTAACTTCTAGTCCTTTCGTGGTTCTGGGCTAAAAGCCGACAGAAACCGCATTAAAATAGTGACATTTACTCTGCACAAAATTTATTCCACTGTAACTGATTTGGCTAAATTTCTAGGCTTATCAATATCGCAGCCTTTTTGCGAGGCAACATAATAAGCAAATAACTGTAAAGGAATAATTGCCAGAGAAGGCAGCATAAAATCGGCAATATTAGGAACATAAAAAGCGTGGTCCACTTCTGTTTCTGCTCCTTTTTTATCTTCTGTCAAAATCCCCAGGACAACCGCTCCTCTTGCCTTTACTTCTTTGACATTTGACATCATTTTATCAAACAGTTTCCGATACATGGCAATTGCAATGACCAAGGTTCCCTCTTCAATCAAGGAAATCGGACCGTGCTTGAGTTCCCCGCCGGTATACGCCTCTGAATGAATGTAAGAAATTTCTTTCAGTTTGAGAGAAGCCTCCAAAGAAGCCGCATAATCTACGTTTCGTCCAATAAAATACA
>URPG01000311.1 GCA_900549675.1 uncultured Oscillospiraceae bacterium
TTATCTTTTTTGACTTTTTTCTTAGCAGCAGTCATTCTCTCTCCTCCTTAAATAATCGCACTGTCTTCATCTATTTTAGAGACAATGAAGTTGGCAAGTAAGACTGTGATACAGCAGAAAACGGATTGGAACAGACTGGCTGCTGCCGTACGGCCAATACTAACATTACTTTGAAGAGCCATAAAAATATAGGTATCAAAAGTGCTGGCTACTTTTGTTAAGGAGTTTGGTATACCTTGTGTTACCTGATAAAATAAACCAAAGTCAGAGTAAAAAATACGTCCCACATTTAAGATAAACATCATGATAACAACAGGTTTAACAGAAGGGATGGTAATATACTTGGCCTGCTGCCATTTGCTGGCACCATCGAGCATAGCGGCCTCATACAAGCTGCCGTCAATTCCCGTAATACTGGCCAGATAAACCACCATACTGTAGCCTACCGTTTTCCAAACCTGCATGATGATCAAAATAAAAGGCCAATACGCCGGGGTTGAATACCACATGATTTTTTCAGCTCCAAAGACCTTACCAACCGCATTTGCCAAACCTTTATCCGGATTTAAAAAAGCAAACACGAAATAACTGATAACCACCCATGACATAAAATGGGGGAAAAACATCATTGTCTGATAAATTTTAGACGCCAATTTGCTATAAAGCTGGCTAATCATAATTGCCAAACTGACAGGAATTACAATTCCTAAAATAATAAATACCAGATTATATAACAAGGTATTTCTTAACAACATACTAAAGGTGTTACTGCTCAAGAAAAATTTAAAGTTTGAAAATCCCACCCATTCACTATGCAGCAGACTGTAGATAAAACCTTTGCCGGCCACCAACTTATAATCTTTAAATGCGATTAGCAATCCAAACATAGGCAAATAGCAGAATAAAACATACCAAACCGCTGAGGGCAAGCCCAATAATGCCAATTCAGCGTCATCGCGAGTCCACTTTGACCGTTTCTTACGAGTCGCTGTTGTTATTGTTTTCTCGCTCTTCTTCATTTTTTCCTCCTCTCATTTTGTGAGAAGTCCCACAAACCGTTAACTTTAAGTTAACTAAAAAGCTGTATTTTGTTAATATAATATTAACGCAAGTTCAGAAATAAGTCAATCGTGATTTTAGACAAACAGCACTGGCAAGTTTTGTTATGTTGCCTAAAAAATAAATCAATATCACTCTAAAAGCCTTCGATTTAATCAGTTTATTCGTTTATTTGCCATGAAAACAGACTTTCCTTTTATACAAATTAACATAAATTAACATTGCAATTGATTTTTGCTTATAAGTTGCGTATAATAAGGATATTCCTTCATATTATTGTCATAACGGAGAAAAGTTAACTATGAAAAAACCAACCATGCAGGACATTGCTAATTCACTTTCCACCTCACGCATTACCGTATGGAAAGCTCTGAATAATCGTCCGGGAGTTTCCAGCAAACTTCGTCATAAAATCCAGGAGAAGGCCAAACAATTAGGCTATCTTCCCGAACATACAGATTCTTTTCATACTGCCTTAAGCCCTACCAAAACCATTGCGGCTGTGGTTTCCAGACCGGAATCCTCTCTTTTCTGGATGGAAATCATACATCAGTTGGCAAAGGAGCTTTCTCGTCAGGGTGTTAACCTAATGTATACCTATTTGCCAACTTTTTATAAAAATAATTATGAACTGCCTGCTGTTTTATGCGATGGCTCTGTATCGGGAATGATTGTTTTAAACGTTTACTCCAAAAACCTTTTACAAATGTTAGCTTCTCTTCCTTTGCCCAAAGTATTTTTAGATACTGTTCCTGAAGTACCGTTTGCAAAACTAAACGGTAATCTTGTTATTTTAGAAGGACGTTGCTTAATTCAAGAAATCACCAACAAACTTATTGCATCCGGCAGAAAAAAAATCGGCTTTATCGGAGATATTGCCTACGCACAGACAAATACCGACCGTTATAACGGATTTTTGGATGCCTTAAACGAACATCACCTTTCCCCTGATCCCAGTTTGAATTTATTGGGGCCTTTGGGACTGCGAACTCATTACGAAGAAATTGACGAATTTTTATGCAATCTAAAGGATTTACCTGATGCCTTTATTTGTGCCAGTGACTATATTGCGAATTTTGTGCAGGATTGTTTTCATGAGCGGAAGATGAATTTAGACGGTAAAACAATTTTAACCGGCTTTGACAATAATACAGAATACGGTAGTGTGGCCGGACAAATTACAACGGTAGATGTCCAAACGGCCGACTTGGGAGCCAGATTATCCAACAAAATTCTTTTTTCTGTGGAACATCCCAAAGCCTCCTATGAATTATCTTATATTACCTCTGAAATTATTTACCGCGGCGATTGGGTAAAATAATCCCCTGTTTCATTTAATGATAATGGAACGATTTTTTATTGATATTGCACACAGCTTTAAACATGTGTGCATCATTATATTTTGTGACTTCTCTGTAAATTTATGCTTATAATCTCCATTTGTCATAAATACCCTCCTTGAAATGATCAATTACTTCAAGGAGGGTATTATGCGTTTGTATGGTGAAATTTTATTTTTGAATTCTTTTTTAATATAGACTTGAGTTGTTTGCACAAAAGACCGCTGGATTTCTAAAGACTAACAGGGTACGCAGAATTACACCGCTGTCATTGCATAAAATACGATAACCATTCCGTACAATATAAAATAAAAAATGAATCCAAACACTCCTTTTATCAGGAATAATTCAGATTCATTTTCATTTGGCGGAGAGGATGCGACTCGAACGCACAATGCCTTGCGGCACACCACATTTCCA
>URPG01000312.1 GCA_900549675.1 uncultured Oscillospiraceae bacterium
TCTGCCAAAACTGTCGCATCATCGCTGGCCCTGTGATGATTAAAAGGTTTCAGCTTTAAATATTTTGCAACAGTATCCAATTTACAGTTTCTGATATCCTTTAACAAGGAACGGCAGACCGGTACGGAATCAATATAAACATAAGGAAATTCCACCCCTGCCCGTTCCGCCGCCACCTTCATAAACGCCATATCAAAGGGGGCATTATGCGCCACCAAGACAGCATTAGGACCGCAAAAATCCATAAAAGCCTGCAGGGCCTCTGCCTCTTTGGGTGCCCCTTTCACCATTTCATCTGTAATACCTGTCAATTCCGTAATCTTGGCGGGAATCGGTTTCTCGGGGTCCACAAAGGTGTTAAAGGTATCTGTCACTTCTCCGTTGTGGATTCGCACCGCGCCGATTTCTGTCATTCGTTCTGTTTTGGCACTAAGTCCCGTGGTTTCAATATCAAAGCTGATAAAATCACCCTCCAGCGGATGTTGACTGGAGCCGAAAACAGCAGGAACAAGGTCATTGACAAAATAAGCCTCTACGCCATAAATGACTTTAAAATCCGTACCGTCTTTGCGAATCTTTTCTACGGTATCCATTGCCTCGGGGAATGCCTGCGCCACACCGTGGTCAGTAATGGCAATTGCCTTCTGCCCCCATTTATGCGCCTGCATAATCAGTTCTTTGGCAGGCGTCATGCCATCTAAGTCGGACATATTGGTATGTAAATGCAGTTCAACTCGTTTTTCAATTGCATCATCTACTACTTCAATCTGCTGAACTTTGGAAATCGCCAATGGCCGCATGACATTTTCTCTGTCATATTTATCATAGTTGACTTCTCCGCGTACCAGAAGCGATTCTCCCTTTTTCAGAGCATCCAACGCCTTACACATCTGCACTTCTTGTATAATTTTGAGTGTTACTGAGCCTGTGTAATCTGTAATTTCAATACTATAAATTTTACGGCGTTTATCGCGCGTTTCACGCACACCAATATCAAATATTTCACCCCATACAATGGCGGTACCGGTTTCCAAGGTTAAATCACGAATCTCCATGAGCTGTTTTGTCTTAATAGCATTTCCCATAATGGGACGTGCGGTTTCTAAAAGAACGGTAGGTAAAAGCGTTTTGCCCTCGCGATAATTGATTTTACGCTTGCCCGGTCCCTCCTTGAGAGAAGACTCATACTGCTCCACTTCCTCAATCTGAGCCGTACGTCTCTGTTTTTCTTCTTCAATTTTGATTTTCTGCAATGAGGCGGCACCACCATCTTCAATGCTAAGCCTACCGCAAAAGCTTACGTCACATTGAACAGCAAACCAAGCTTGAATCAATTTGCAAAGCTTTTGATCTATTTTCTTGGCAAGGAGCAATTCATGTCCGCCATGTGCCAGTTCAATGGATACCTGACAATTCTCAAGCTTTACTCCTGCCCCGTTAAATGTTCCGTTTAAGGAAGCCTCTTCTTCTTTCAAAGCGGCAAACAAAGAGGGAAAGCATTCTTCTTTCAATTCGGAGGAAGGAAATCTGGGTTTCAGCACCGCCCTTCTCAATTGAAAAGAAGAACCTTCCAAAAGTTTACAAAACTTCTGCAAGGCGAGATAATCCACAAACCACTCAAAGGCAACTTCCATTGTTAAAATTCTCTCTTCTTTTTGCAGAGAAAACGTTTGGATATTTCCTTCCAGTAATTGTTTCGGTATATTCTGATTTTGAATTTCTTTTTGAAAAAAATCACACAACTTTTTCAATGGACAAACCTCTTATTATTTATTCTTCTGTTTCAAAAGCCTCGATTTCTTTCATCAGTTCTTCTACGATTTTATCTTCGGGAACTTTTCTTAAAACTTCACCTTTTTTAAACAGAACACCTACCCCGCTGCCTCCGGCAACACCTAAGTCTGCTTCTCTGGCCTCACCGGGTCCATTGACCACACAGCCCATAACCGCTACGGTGATGTTCTTTTCACACTCCTGTAATTTTTCTTCCACCTGCTGCGCCAACGCAATTAGATTGATTCTCGTTCTGCCGCAGGTTGGACAAGATACCAGTTTAACACCGGATTTTAAATCCAAAGCCCGCAGAATATCCGTTGCCGCCTTTACTTCTTCTAAAGGACTATCCGTTAGAGAAACACGAATGGTATCTCCGATTCCCCTTTGCAGTAAACTGCCAATGCCAATTGCTGATTTAATCGTACCCATACGGCTTGTCCCCGCCTCTGTCACGCCTAAATGCAACGGATAATCGCATAATTCGCTGATTTTTTCATAGGCTTCTATCATTCTAGAAACAGACGATGCTTTTAAAGACAGAACAATATCCGTAAAATCAAACTTCTCCAATAAATGAGCATGAAATAATGCACTTTCGCAGAGAGCCTCTGCCGTGGGAGAACCGTATTTATGTAAAATAGATTTTTCGACAGAACCCGAGTTCACCCCAATGCGAATGGGTATTTTCTTTTCCTGACATTTTTGTGCCACCTTGCGCACATTTTCTTCACTGCCGATATTTCCCGGGTTAATGCGTATTTTATCCACACCGGCATCGGCAGCCGCCAACGCCAGACGATAATCAAAATGAATATCTGCCACAATCGGTACAGATACTTTTTCTTTCAGCGCAGGAATCAGTGCAATGGCGGCCCGATCGGGAATCGCCGCACGAATCAATTCGCAGCCTGCGCTTTGCAGCTGCATCGCCTGCTCAACACTCCCCTTGATATCCGTAGACGGCACACTCAACATCGATTGAATTGTAATCGGTGCCCCGCCGCCAATCGCCACATTACCGG
>URPG01000313.1 GCA_900549675.1 uncultured Oscillospiraceae bacterium
TCCGGTGTTGGAATTCCCAACATGAAGTGTTCCATATTCAGCCAGCTTCCTATCCCCAACCCCCGCAAAAACAACGCTTTTCCATTGAAAAAAAGCTGTTTATTTTTTGCTTGTACAAAATGTTTCATATAACTCTCCCTTTCTGCAATCTTAATCATTCACACCTTACTATCGAAACCTATTTTCGTAAAGACTTTTTCTTTGAAATTCTTTATAAAAGCAAAAAAACTCCAAGCTTTTTTGCGCCTGAAGATTTTTTGCTCTTAAATTTACTCTATCCCTTGTCCCAAAGCGTTTTGACTTAAGGCTTTTAAATAGGCATTGATAAAGCCGTCCAAATCGCCGTCCATCACTGCATTAATGTTGCCCGTTTCATAACCGGTTCTATGGTCTTTCACCAACGTATAAGGCATAAAAACATAGGAGCGAATTTGGCTGCCCCATGTAATTTCTTTTTGCTCACCTTTAATATCAGAAATTTTTTCCAAGTTCTCCCGTTCTTTAATTTCAACCAATTTGGAAACCAACATTTTCATCGCTACATCACGGTTTTGATATTGACTTCGCTCCACTTGGCAGGAAACCGTTATCCCCGTGGGAATATGAATCAAACGAACAGCAGAAGATGTTTTGTTAACCTTCTGTCCACCCGCACCGCTGGCACGGTAAACTTCCATTTTAATGTCATCAGGGCTGATTTCAACGCTGTTGTCAACATCAATTTCAGGCATAACCTCCAATGAAGAAAATGAGGTATGACGGCGTCCTGCCGAGTCAAAGGGAGAAACACGCACCAGACGATGCACACCAACTTCTGATTTTAAAAATCCATAGGCATTTTCACCCTCGATAAGAATAGAAGCACTTTTCAGACCCGCTTCATCTCCGTCTAAATAATCTAAAGTAGATACTTTATAGCCATGCCGTTCTCCCCAGCGATTGTACATACGGAAAAGCATTTCTGCCCAATCCTGTGCCTCTGTTCCGCCGGAACCCGCATGAAATGTTAAAATTGCATTTTTAGAGTCATATTCTCCTGTCAAAAGAGTTGACAGCCGAATCGTTTCAACTTTATTTTTGATTTGCTCCAGTTCGGCTTTAATTTCATCAATCAGAGAAAGGTCCTCTGCCTCATCTCCCATTTCAATCAAAACCATTGTGTCTTCTGCCTTGGATTTTAATTTTAGGTATGTTTCATCTTTTTGCTTTAAAGAAGCAGTTTTTTGCAGAACTTTTTGGGCTGTTTCCATGTTATCCCAAAAACCAGGTTCTGCCGCCTTATTCTCCAGCATTTCTACTTCCTGCCGCAATCTTTCAAGGCCAAGCGCATCTCCTAATTTTTCAATCGCTTCTTGCTGTTCCAATAATTCTCTTTTCAGTTCTTCAAATTGAAGCATTTTCTCACCTATCAACTTTTTATAAATTCTTTTTCTAAGTATTATATTCTTCTTTATTATACTGGACATCTTAAAAAATGTAAACTAAAAATATGCTAAATTGAATTTGGTAATATGGTATTTATTTTTATGACAATTTTATGAATTGTTAACAGTATGAAAATTAAATCGTGATTTATTGCGCTTATTTTAAAAATGATGTAGAATAGATGTAGAATACAGAAACAAAACGGTTTGCAAACGGCAAATCAATTTAAACGGAGGTTTTTATGCACGATTACACTGGAATAAAATGTCCTCATTGTGATATTCCTTTCCAAAAAGACGATGATATTGTCGTCTGCCCTGCTTGCGGTGCACCTTATCACAGACACTGCTATGAGGAAATAGGACATTGCCTTTTTATAGATGAACATGCCTCTGGAAAGGTTTGGGCTGCTCCCGAGTCCCCCAAAGCACCGAATCCCGACAATGAAATCAAAGATAAAGAATGTACGGTTTGCGGTACGATGAACAACAGCAGCGCTTTGTTTTGCAACCGCTGCGGTTCTCCCTTAATCGGTGCGCCTGAAGTGCATCAAAATCGTACTGATAAAAGAACGCAAAACCCGGAACAATCGGAATCAATACCCAATCCCCAGGAAAATCCTGTCTTTTGGAATGGTTTCGCCGGTCCTCTGCCTTTTGATTTAATGGGCGGTGTCAACCCCACTGAAATGATTGATGATGATGTTTCCTTCGGTGAGGTTTCCAAACTAGTTAGACAGAACACCATCTATTATATGCCTCGTTTCCGTTATATTAAAATAAGTAAGCGCAACAAATTTAATTTGTCTGCTTTTCTCTTTGGCGGAGCATGGATGCTTTATCGAAAAATGTATACCAAGGGGGCAGTTTTCGCCATCCTTCAGTTCGGCTTGTACTTAGCCTATATTTTCACTTCTATGTTTGTATCCGCCCCTACACTTGCCCAAATTTTACAAAGTCTTGGGATTGATTATACACAAGGGTTATCTTTAAACACGGCTGAATTGCTGGCAGTCTATGAAATTCTGGCACAAAACCCAGCCTTATATCTTAAGATCGCTTCTTCACTTATTTGTTTGGTGTTATTGCTTATTCTTATGATTTACTCAGGAATTACTTCCAACAAGGCCTATATGAAACACAGCATTCATACCATAAAACTCATAAAAAAAGAAGATGCAGGGCATGGTGACATCAGTCTTGCTCTGGAAGAAAAAGGCGGTGTCAATTTAGGAATTGCAGTTTGTATGTTGGTCTGTTATATGATTATAAACAGTTTGCCAACTTTTATATAATTCTATACAACCGAAAATTTCGACGGTATTTATTTTGGAGGATTTAAGATGCAGAAAGTCAGAAAGGCCGTTATTC
>URPG01000314.1 GCA_900549675.1 uncultured Oscillospiraceae bacterium
ATCCCGATGTGATGGTATATTGTGCTGCTATTGATGAAAAATTAAACGAAAACGGATATATTTTGCCGGGCCTTGGCGATGCAGGCGACCGAATTTTTGGTACTAAATAAATAAAAATCTAAAAAACTGCACATTCTGTGCGGTTTTTTTACTGTTAAAAAGATAACAAAAAGCAAAATTACGGATTTACTTTAAATTATAGATAAAACATGGTATACTAAACTATTAACTAGACATTATTTGTCAATTTATTGAGTTAATTAAGTGAGGGTCATAATGCGAAAAATGAAAACACACCCCATTAATGATGCGGTGACGCTCAATATACACACAGATTCAAGATTTACAACCATCCGTATGTCTGTAAATTTGTTGGTGCCTTTAACAGAAAAAACTGCTTCAATTTATGGAATTTTACCGCGTATTGTTACCAGAGCCACCACTGAATATCCAGATTATAGTGCTTTGACAAAAAAACTAGCTGATTTATATGGAGCAACTTTAGATTGCAATGTGCAAAAATTAGGTGGTTATCAGGTTATTTCTTTTATTGCCGAGGGAATATCAAGTCGTTATGCTTTTGAAAAAGAAGATATGTTTCAAGAACTTTCTGCTCTTTTGCTGAGTGTCATTACTAAGCCGCTGCGTGATTCAAACGGTCTTTTTCCCCGAGAGGGTTTTCTACAGGAAAAGCGGCAAATATTAGAACTTTTTGAATCTGAATTTAACGATAAGGTTTCTTATGCGTATAAAAGAGCAGAAGAAATCTTGTTTGCGGGTTTGCCGGCAGGAATCAACCGATATGGCACAAAAGAAAATGTCGAGAAGCTTTCTCTTTCAGAAGTATCTAAAGCTTGGGATATCCTATTGCAATCCGCACGATTTGAAATTTTTGTATTAGGAGATTGTAAACCGAATCCGGACGTTTTTAAAAAAATCTTTGGTTCTTTAGGGACAATTCACACTTATCAATTACCAAAATTCTCTCAAGGACAGTTAAAAGATGTTAAAGAAGAAATTCAATCTGTACAATCAAAATTGGTGATGGGGTTTACCGTAAACGATCATTGCAGCTTAAAACAGGATGCTTTTAAATTGATGAGTGCTGTCTATGGCGGAACAGCCAGTTCTAAATTATTTTTAAAGGTGAGAGAAAAATTAAGCTTATGCTATTACTGTTCTTCTTCCTTTGATGCCAACACAGCTACTCTTTTTGTACAAAGTGGAGTGGAAACACAAAATCTTGCCAAAGCGAGAGCGGCGATTTTAGAACAACTGGATGAAATAAAAAAAGCTGCTATCTCCGTGGAAGAAATCCAAGCGGCTAAATTAGCGATGCGTCATTCCTACTACTCCGTTCAAGATTCTTTATCTGCTACCGAATATTGGTATTTAACGCAAGTGTTTAGAGATGAAGTAAAAACACCTGAAGAGGCGATAGAAAGCATAGAAAATCTCACAAAAGATGAGGTTGCCGCCGCTGCTAATCAATTGATTTTGAATACGGTTTATACTCTGAAAGGAAATGAATAATCTCGGATGAAAAATTTAATGAGGATGAGTAAAATAACAGGAAAATTTCTTCAAAATGAATACTATCAAATTCAGCATTCTTCCGGATTAACCATAATGATTTATCCTAAAGAAGAAAGCAGTACTTCTTATGCCGTTTTGGGAACAAAATATGGCTCCATAGACAATTGTTTTCAGCGAAGTGATGAGAATAGAGCGGAAAGAGTACCGGAGGGAATTGCTCACTATTTAGAACATAAATTGTTTGAAAATGAAGAAAGAGATGCTTTTGAACGTTTTGCTAAAACCGGTGCAAACGCCAATGCATTTACTTCTTTTGATTCCACCTGTTATCTTTTTTCTTCTACTGAGAAGTTTTATGAATCTCTTGAAATTCTTTTGGATTTTGTACAGGACCCTTATTTTACAGCCGAAACTGTAGCCAAGGAGCAAGGAATCATCAGTCAAGAAATTAAAATGTATGAGGATGATCCCAACTGGAGGGTGGTTTTCAATCATTTAAGAGCCTTATATCACCATCATCCTGTTCGGGAGGATATTGCCGGTACGGTGGAAAGTATCGCTGAAATTACTCCTCAGCACCTTTATCGCTGTTATCACACATTCTATTGCTTAAATAATATGGCTCTGTCGATTACGGGAGATGTGTCTGTCGATAAAATTTTAGACATTTGCGATAAAATGCTAAAAAAACAAGAACCTGTTCAAGTAAAGAGAGTTTTTCCAAATGAGCCGGATACAGTTTCTTCTCATTATATTGAAGAAAAACTTTCTGTTGCTGTTCCGGTGTTTCAGTTTGGATACAAAGAAAAAGGTAATATACAAAACCGCACAGAAAAAGATTTAGCGGCTGTTGAAGTATTGCTTGAAATTTTAGCGTCAGATTCTTCTGTTTTGTTTCGCCGCTTGTTAGATAACGAACTTATCAGTGAGTCTACCTTTTCTTATGAGTATTTTGAAGGTACCGGATATGGAGCGGTTTTCTTTAATGGAGAAACAAAAAATCCTAAGGCTGTCGAAAGTATCATTAAAGAAGAAGTTGACGCTTTAAAGAAAAGAGGAATCAGTCAAGAGGCGTTTACAAGGGCAAAAAAGGCTTGTTATGGACAGATAATAAGTGAATTAAACAGTGCCTCGTCTATTTCAAATTTATTGATCTCCTCCTTCTTCAAAAACAGGGAATTATTTTCGTATATAGACGCTTTTCCCCTATTAACCAAAGAAGAAGTAGAGCAAAAGTTATTGGATATTTTTGCTGAAG
>URPG01000315.1 GCA_900549675.1 uncultured Oscillospiraceae bacterium
CTTCGTGGTGTGAAATTTTTATATAAAGCCAAATGCAAAAATATTGTGTTATTTACAGTTGGTTTGGAAGATCCCCAAAAGGTAAGATATGCGAATATGGAGCATGCCATACATAGCACAAAAGGTCTGGAGAAATCTAAAATTTTTCATTTAAGAGGAGCCTTGGACCAAAGTAAATTGAAATTTTTTGATAAAAAGATTATCAACTGGGTTATGAAATCACATAAAAATCCGACGGAAATGGATGAAATTGAAAAACTGTTAAATTCCAGCAATAACCTGAATTTTGTAGAAAAAGAAAACATTCAGCCTATTGTGGAGTATATTAAAAATCTCAATTAATAAAAGAGCTGTCAAGCATTTTGTTTGGCAGCTCTTTTTAAATCGGTTATTGACATCCTTAAAGCCTTCCGTTATACTAAATAAACAGGAAAATTATTTTTTAATCTTTATTATAAGGGATTTAAAACAATAAAACTGTTTTAAAATAGGCTATATACCAAGAAATTCAAAAAGCACTTTACTGAGTTTGATAAAGGTAATTAAGGTTTATGGTTGCTGTGTTATCGTTTTCAGTTGGAACCATAGAAACTTAAACTGCCTTTTAAATAAGCTAAAAATAATTAGGAGGATCAAAAATGAACATTCCAAGAAATGAATATCCAAGGCCGCAATTTGTCCGTTCAAACTGGACGAATTTGAACGGAGAATGGGATTTTTCCTTTGAAAGTCCAACATTCGATAAAACCATTGTTGTGCCGTATGTATTTCAATCCAAGCTTTCCGGTATTGCTGATACAAAATTTCATGATACGGTTTGGTATCGTCGCACATTTTCATGGCAAGAAGAACTGACGGGAAAAAAGCTATTGCTTCATTTTGGAGCGGTAGATTATGAATGTACACTTTTTATCAACGGTAAAAAAGTGATGCACCATGTTGGCGGGCATATAAATTTCACAGCTGATATTACAGAAGAGGTGCAAGCAGGCGAAAATGAAATCGTCTTGAAAGTGTTTGATCCTTCTACAAGCTTAGAAATTCCCCGGGGAAAACAATTTTGGCAGGAAGAGTCTAAATCTATTTTTTATACGCGCAGTACGGGCATTTGGCAGACGGTGTGGTTGGAAATGGTTAACGAAACCTATTTGCAAAAAGTATGGATTACGCCAGATTTGGACCGTTTTGCCGTTTCCGTTCGCTATGAAATTGCGGGACAACAGGCTGCTAAATTTGAAGTAAATGTTCATTTTAAAGATATGGATTTAGGTACATATTCCTGTGATGTTATTGATACCGACGCAGAACTGAATATTGCTTTGCAGCAAAAAGTTTTGCAGACTTGTAACTTTATGGAAGATTTGACATGGACCCCCGAAAGACCAAATCTGTTTGATTTAAGTTTTACATTGTATGATTCTGAAGGGAATCAGATTGATAACGCAAGCAGTTATTTTGGTATGCGCAAGGTTTCGGTTCAGAACGGTCGTTTTCTCTTAAATAACAGCCCTTATTACCAAAAACTTCTGTTAGACCAGGGGTATTGGGAAGACTCACTTCTTACAGCTCCGGATGATGGAGATTTTATAAAAGATATTCAAATGGCAAAAGAGATGGGATTCAATGGTGTAAGAAAACATCAAAAAATCGAAGATCCGCGTTTTCTGTATCATGCCGATCGTTTGGGATTTTTGGTATGGGGAGAGATTGCAGCGGCCTACCGATACAGCAAAAAATATGTAGGTAGAATTACAAATGAATGGATGGACGCAGTATGCCGTGATTATAATCATCCTTCTCTTGTCGCTTGGACACCTTTAAATGAATCTTGGGGCGTTTCCGGTATCAAAGATAATGTTGAACATCAGAGTCACAGTGCAGCTATGGTATTTCTAACCAAATCACTTGACAGCACCAGACCCGTTATCTCAAATGACGGTTGGGAGCATACCTATACCGATTTATTAACCATTCACGATTATACAGCCGATAAAGAAACGCTTTTGAAACGCTACAAAGATATAGATACCGTTTTAAATGAACTTCCTTCTGGCCGCCAGTTGTATGCCAACGGTTGGTCTTATCGGGGAAAAGAACCTGTTTTGGTGACGGAATTTGGCGGTATTTCTTATCAAAAAAGTGATTGGAATGGTTGGGGGTATTCACAAGCTACATCAGACGAAGATTTTGCCGAAAAATATTATGCAGTAGTATCCGCTTTATTAGAATCACCAACTGTTCAAGGTTTTTGTTATACACAAATTACAGATGTAGAACAAGAAATTAATGGATTGTTGACTTATAAACGGGAGTATAAAGTAGATCCTTCCGTTATCAAAGCGATAAATGAAGGAAGATGGAAGCCTAAAAGATAAAAATGCCTTTTTGAAAAGAATTGTTTTCTTAAATTGATAAGACGGCATAAGCAATCTATTGCATATTAACGACTAAAATAGCTTTAATTCTATCTCACAAATAAAAAAGCGCATCGATGACTGTCATCGATACGCTTTTTTAGTAAAATAATATTATAAAAAGTCTATCTTCTTAGCATAATTGCTTTCATTTGAGAGGTTGCGTTATGAACTTCATAGATGAGTTCTTTTTCTTGCTCGGTACAGCCGATCAATATTTTTATCTCAGAATCTCTTTTAGTTAAGTCGATGGCACAGAGAATAGCGTCTGCAATTCGATTATTTTTACTTCCCAGCCAAACATCAATTCCGTCACCGTCCATAGATGCTGAATCTTTAAGGTATCCATAATCT
>URPG01000316.1 GCA_900549675.1 uncultured Oscillospiraceae bacterium
CGTTTATCGGCGGTGAGGAAGAAAAATCCGAGCAAGAACCCCTAAAAATTTGGGGTAAAGTGGAAAACGGAAAAATTGTGAATGCCACAGCTCCTAATATCACCGCACAGTGCTTTAGGGTACCTGTATCTGACGGTCATATGGCCGCTGTCTTTGTTTCTTTGGATAAAAAAGTGTCCGCTGATGAAATCATCAGCCGTTGGAGAAACTTTAAAGGACCCGCACAGGAATTAGAGCTTCCCAGTGCTCCCAAACAGTTTTTACACTATTTTGAAGAAGAAAATCGCCCGCAGACCAAATTAGACCGAAATCTTGAAAATGGCATGGCTGTTTCTGTCGGCAGACTTCGTCCTGATTCTCAATATGATTTTAAATTTGTATGTATGGCTCATAACACGCTTCGCGGTGCTGCCGGCGGTGCTTTATTAATGGCTGAACTTCTCTGCAAAAAAGGGTTCTTCGATTAATTTAAACGCTTATCCATTGTTTTAATAAACAATTTATATTTTTACAAAGGAGCTTTACCATGAAAGAAATTCTATTTAAAGGCTCAGGTGTTGCACTCGTAACCCCCTATGATGCCCAACAGAACATCAATTATGAAGAACTCGAAAAATTAGTAGAATTTCAAATTGAAAATAATACAGATGCTATCATTGCCTGCGGCACAACGGGTGAATCATCTACTATGACAGAGCAAGAACATATAGATGTAATTCAATTTATTATCGACAAGGTCGCCGGACGTATCCCTGTTATTGCAGGAACCGGCAGCAATGATACCCGTACCGCCGTTGAACTTTCTGTCCATGCCAAAAAAATGGGCGCAGACGGAATTTTGTTAATTACCCCCTATTACAACAAAACCTCTCAAAAAGGCTTAATTGAGCATTATAACTATATTGTCAATGAAGCCAAACTGCCTGCCATTGTTTATAACGTTCCAAGCCGTACTGGTGTAAATATTTTACCGGAAACATATTTAGAACTTTCTAAAAATTCTTATATCGTTGCCACAAAAGAAGCAAACGGTGACGCTGCGGCTCTTGCAAAAACCATTTCTTTGTGTGGAGAAAACCTAAATGTCTACAGCGGTGAGGACAATATGACACTCCCGATTATTGCCATGGGCGGTTTAGGCGTAATTTCAGTTTTTGCCAATGCTTTACCCAAACAAATGCATGACCTGGCAACAGCCTCTTTAAATGGAGATTTTACAGCAGCCAGAAAACTCTCCAACCAATATTTGGAGTTAATGGATGGATTCTTTATGGACGTCAATCCGATTCCAATCAAAGATGCTATGAATCGAATGGGCTTCGCTTGCGGTCCCTGCCGTATGCCTCTGACCACTATGCCTAGTGACAAGCAGCATAAAATGCAGGCTCTGCTGAAAAAATACGATTTAATTTAAAGTTAATCAAAGAAGGAATGTAAAAGGGAAGGAACGAAAAAATGATTAATATAGTTCTATATGGCTGCGGTGGTAATATGGGAAGAACCATCCGGGAATTGGTAAAAGAACGTGATGATTGCCAAATTGTAGCCGGTGTTGACATTAATGTGTGTGAGAACACGGGTTTTCCGGTCTATCACGAGATTGCCTCTGTATCTGAACCAGCCGATGTTGTGATTGATTTTTCTCATCCCTCCTCCCTATCCCCTATTTTGGAATATTGTGAAGAGAAAAATATAGCAGCCGTTTTATGTACCACCGGCTATGACGAGAAACAGGTTACACAGATAAAAAAAGCCGCTGGAACTCTACCTCTTTTTTATTCCAGAAACATGTCGCTGGGCATTAACCTACTCATTGAATTAGCCAAAAAGGCCGAACTCATTCTTGGTACTGATTTTGATGTAGAAATTATCGAAAAGCATCATAATCAAAAAATTGATGCCCCTAGCGGTACTGCTTTAATGATTGCTGATGCTGTCAATGAAACTCGTCAAAACAGCATGAAATACACATATGACCGTCATTCACGCCGTATAAAACGTGATAAAAGTGAAATTGGCTTACACGCTGTCCGTGGCGGAACGATTGTCGGTGAACACGAAATTATTTTTGCCGGCAGACATGAAACGTTATCGATTTCACATTCAGCTCAATCAAAAGAACTGTTTGCATCCGGTGCTGTAAATGCTGCTGTTTTCATGTACGGTAAGCCTGCCGGTCTTTATGATATGACTCATTTAGTTTGATTTAAAAATAAAAGGAGGCGTGCATTGTGTCAACCGTTATTACGACCACATCTAACATCACATTGGTAACCTTACAAGGATTTCCCGCCAACGTAGACTCCGTATCCTCTATCTTTTCTCAGATTGCAGAACACAATATTAACATTGATATGATTTCTATGGCTCCTACACACGGGGCCTACACAGCACTCTCCTTTTCAATTTCTGATGAAGATTTAGTGGAGATGTTGGCTTTTACTACAGAATTAAAAAAGCAAATGAATATAAATGCGATTGTCAGCAGTGTAAACCATAAGATTTCCATTTATGATGAGGCTATGCGCCATACACCCGGAGTAGCTGCAAAAGTTTTTACTGCTATCTCGGATACCAACGCTGATATTCGTTTAATTACTACTTCTGAAGTGGAAATTGCCCTTCTTGTCAGTGAAGCCGATTACGATATTGTCTTATCAGCTTTAGAAAAAGCTATGTTATCTGATTGAGATTGATTATAAGATAACCGTTACAGAAGAAAGCAACCGCCAATCCGATAGGGTTGGCGG
>URPG01000317.1 GCA_900549675.1 uncultured Oscillospiraceae bacterium
CCTGCCGATATAAGTGGCGCAAGGCCACACGGATTCTTGCCAACAATTCGGAAGCAGAAAAGGGCTTTGTCAGATAATCATCAGCCCCTAAATCCAGCGCGGCAACCTTTTCTTTATCTTGGTCACGGGCCGATACTACGATAATAGGCATTTGTGACCATTCCCGTACCTTTCGGATGACCTCCATGCCGTCAAAGTCAGGCAGACCAAGGTCTAACAGCATAAGATCAATGGGTTCAGACACCAAAAGATTTAATGCACTTTCTCCGGTGGAGGCAGAGGTGTGCGGAAAACCTGCTGTGTCTAAAGCATATCCAATAAAACGCTGAATTTGTTTGTCATCTTCTACAACTAAAATATATTCATGATAAGAGTTCATTTTTAAGAATTTTCCTCCAATGGCAATGTGAAAATAAATTCGGCTCCGGATCGGTCGGAACGATTTCGGCCTAGAATCGTTCCGCCGTGTGCTTTGATGATGGATTCGCAAATGGTAAGTCCCAGTCCAATTCCAAGCCGTGAGTCGGAACGATGGGAATGAGCGGTATAAAACATTTGAAATAAGTGAGGCAGACTATCCGGCGGAATCCCACAGCCGGTATCGCGAACGGTAAAAACAGCTTGTTTTAATTTCTTGTCCCGATGTATCGAAAGGCTGATTTCCCCTGATGCATCTGTATGTTTGACCGCATTGTCAATTAAATTAATAAGAACTTGGTTAATGAGTTTAGCATCCATAGGGGCCATCAAAAGTTCCTCGGGTACCTGTGCCTCTATATCATACTGTGGATAACGTCGGGACATATAACCCACGGCACCGCCCAATATTTCTTCCACCGCCTCCAACTGTTTATGAATGACAAGCTTTCCGTCTTGAATTCGGGTTAAACTCAGTACGTTTTCCACCAGTGAATAGAGCCAACCGGCATCCTTTTCGATTCCCTCTACAATGATATACCTCCGGTCGTCTTTTTCTGTCATATTTAAGAGCATTTCTGTTGCACCTAAAATACCGGAGAGGGGTGTGCGCAAATCATGAGAAATAGAACGAAGAAGATTGCTCCTGTAACGTTCCTGCTCCGTTTCTTCGCGAGATTTGGCACGCTCCTGCGCAGAACGAAAGCGGTCCATCGCCATGGCGACACTTTCAATCATAGAGCGGAGAAGGCGCATTTGAGATTCACTTAGCCGTTCGGCTTGTTCCGTGGGAATGCGAATAATGCCTAAAGTAGATTCCCGTCCGTAAATGGGCCATTCCTGAAATTCTGTGCCGATTACACTTCCGGTTCGCAAGCCCTCAATACGGTGCAGGATATTTTCCGGATTTTCAGTTTCACGATGAACTTGTTTTTCTCTCGAAACCTGTTGGATAAATGTTTTCTCCGGCATACCGTTTTCATCAAAGCAAAGACAGGCCGATTTTTCACAAATCACACGGCTGATGGTTTCAGCTACAATTGAGGCAATGTTATGAATGTCGGCGGCGTCTGTCAAACGGTTGGTTAAAGTATAGAGTGCTTTGGTTTCTCTTTCTCTTTTGTGGGCTTGGTGAGCACTGATTTTTGCATGAGAAGCCAAAGAACTCGAGGTGAAAGCGGTAATCGTCATGATGATAAAAGTAATGATATAACTGGGTGCATTAGTAGTAAAGGTGAAATAAGGCTCGGTGAAAAGATAATTGAAGGCAAAAGCGGATAGGATAGAAGCGATAAAGCCAAAAATATATTCCGGAATCAGTAAAGTTGTCAGCAAAACCGCCAGCATATAAACAATGGCAATGTTGGTTTCAGGCAAATGGAACTGGCGAAGTAAATAGCCAAAGGCCGAGGCCGCTGATAAAATGGCAAGGATTACTGCCAGACGGGTCCAAACTTTTTTGATTTTAGGCTCATATGATTTTTTACTTTTATGAAAATTAATCTTGTTTTTTAGTTTATTTAAATATGATTGCTCCATCGGTCAAATAAATCCTTTACGACTTATATTCTTTGTTTTTCACTGTAAATGTGAAAGCTTGATAGTATTATACGTCTGAATCCGATGATATACAAGATTCAGACATAATGTTTATGATTTTTTGTAAAACAGTAAAATTTCTCACAACATTCTCACACAAATAAATTATCTCTCACACTGTTCTCACGAGAAATTTGATACAGTTGATTAGCAATAAGATTTAAGTTTTGTGGGGCGAAATATAATGAAGCAAATGAATGATGACCGCAGTGCAGTATTGTCGGAATTGTGCGAAAAAGTCAGACATCTTATCCGCGAAGGAAACTATGTGGCTTGTACTATGTCTATCAGTGCTGCCATGAAAGAATATCCTCATGCCCCTCAGCCGCATAACTTAATGGGTATTTTACTGGAGGCTGAAGGAAATCATTCGGGAGCAATGAAACATTTTCGTGCTGCATGGGCGCTTGATCCAACATATTTGCCTAGTCGTGTAAATTTAAACCGTTATGGCAGTTTTTTTCATCAGGGACCTTCGGCTTTTGATGAAAAAGATTGTATGACAAACGATCAATCTACATAACAAAATTTTAGACCTGCGTGTCATGATAGGCAGGATAAAACGAAAACGGGGAGTTAAGGAAGGATAACAATGAAATTTTTTGAAAAGAAGCAAAAGAACGCTGAAACGATTGTCATAATTGGTTGTAACCCGGTGGGAGCCGCGCTCGCCGGTCTTTTTTCAGCACACGGATATCAAACCAGCGTGGTAGATCAAT
>URPG01000318.1 GCA_900549675.1 uncultured Oscillospiraceae bacterium
TATTTTCCAATTGCCATTCCCATCGTCGCCGTCACCGCGGTCCTTATCCTTGCACATTCAAAAAAGCTAAATGTATTGTCACTTGGAAAAAATGCCAGCACGTCGTTGGGTGTTCAGCATCAAACGGGTGTAATCTATACACTTATTCTGGTTTCTATTTTGATGTCAATATCCACTGCTTTGGTCGGACCGCTGACTTTCTATGGATTTTTGGTGGCCACAATGACTTATCAAGCAGCGCCGACTTATGACCACAAATATATTTTTCCTATGGCTCTTGCCATCGGATTTTTGGTTTTAACAGGCTCTTATTTTTTCATGTATCATGTATTTCGGGCACAAGGTGTTGTTTCCGTAATTATTGAGCTGTTTGGCGGAATCGCATTTCTAAGTGTAATGTTAAGAAAGGGAACTTTATGATCAATATAGTAAATGCCAGAAAAGTATATACAGATGAAGTGAAAATAGGACCTCTGAATATACAGATACCCAAGGCAGGGCTAACTTCCTTAATTGGTCCGAACGGTGCAGGAAAATCTACCGCACTTTTAATGATCGGAAGGCTTTTAAACATGGATGAGGGGCAAATTCAAGTTGCCAATATGGATGTTTCCAAATCCAAATCAGAAGATTTGGCAAAAATCCTAACAATTCTGCGTCAAGAGAATCATTTTGTGACACGATTGACCGTTAGGCAGCTTGCCGGGTTCGGAAGATTCCCATATTCCAAAGGCCGGTTAACAAAAGAGGATGAGCTGATTATTTCCAAATATATCGACTTTTTAGATTTAACAGAATTAGAAAACAGGTATTTGGATGAACTTTCCGGCGGTCAAAGACAAAGAGCGTATGTTGCAATGGTGCTGTGCCAAGAAACTGAATATGTTCTCTTGGATGAGCCCCTCAATAACCTTGATGTTGCCCGTTCTGTTCAAATGATGAAGCATTTGAGACATGCTGCCAATGAATTCGGACGAACAATTCTCACGGTTATGCATGATATTAATTTTGCTGCCAAATATTCAGACCGAATTTGCGCCATGAAAAATGGACGTATTGCTGCCTTTGGCACAGTGGAAGATATTATGAAGCCTGAACTTTTAACAGATATATTTGAAACCAAAATAGACATCATTGACAGTCCTCACGGACCAATTGCGATTTATTAGAAAGAACATCTCCGCATCTGCCATGCTTGATTAATCAAAATGGCGGATGCGGTTTTGTAGTATTGCTATACAGAAACGAAAACATATATCGCAGATAATGATTTTCTTTGCGGGGAATCAATATATAATAGTAAAAGTATAATCGGCAAGCAAACTTTGCTTTGCCTTTCAACTTTTAAATCAATTAATGGGAGAAAATTATTTATGTGGCTTGTGTACGCCTTAGCATCAGCTTTTTTTGCAGGGATCGTATCTATTTTAGCAAAAATCGGTATAAAAAACACAGACTCGAGTTTGGCCACAGCACTTAGAACCGTTGTCGTCGTTTTTTTTGCATGGCTAATGGTTTTTGTGGTAGGTTCGCAAGGGGGAATTGCAAACATTGATATTAAAAGCCTTATTTTTCTTATCTTATCGGGGCTTGCTACCGGCGGCTCTTGGCTTTGTTATTTTTATGCTTTGCAAATTGGTGATGTCAACAAGGTAGTACCCATTGATAAATCCAGTACAATTCTAACAATGCTTTTATCTGCTCTTCTGCTCGGAGAGAGCTTGACCGAATTAAAAGTGATAGCTATGATTTTAATTGGCGCAGGTACCTATCTTATGATTGAATGGCAAAAAGCAAATACAACCAATGCAAAAGGCTATAAATGGCTGGTGTATGCTTTTCTTTCCGCAGTATTTGCCAGTCTTACCGGAATTTTAGGAAAAGTCGGCATTGAGGGCGTAGAATCTACACTCGGAACCGCCATACGAACAATTGTAGTTTTATTGATGGCTTGGTTTATGGTATTTATAAAGAAAAAACAGCATGAAATAAAAAGTATTGATAAAAAAAATTGGATTTTTATTGGGTTATCTGGTCTTGCTACCGGACTCTCATGGCTGTGTTTTTATCGTGCCTTGCAAGAAGGACCTGTCAGCATCGTAACACCAATCGATAGGTTGAGCATTGTACTTACCATTGCTTTCGGATGCATTGTATTCAATGAAAAATTAAACAGGAGAACCCTTATCGGGTTTATCATGATTGTTACAGGTACATTAAGCCTCTTAATAATATAATAGGGACTCACTGTTTTGTTGCGGCTCTTCCTTTCAGGAACGATTATTTTTTAATATATATTTTAAAATCCATTTTGCTGTTTCACGGAAATAAATGAACCAAAAACCTTTATCTCTAAGCCACAATGTTCTTTACTTTGTTTTTCTGGCGTACAAATATTAGCGGAAACTAAAAATAGAGGATTTTTTCAACTAAAGTATCTATAATTTTACACAGATGACTCGCCAATAATAGCGGCATCCCTTATGAAACAGAAGTATGGACAGGATATTCCCTGCATACACAATTTATTTTTGTCGATATTTGTAACACAACGGACAAGTCGGCATAAAATGAAATATATCTATCCATTGCAAATTTGTGAAAGGGGTAAATTAAATGTATCTTTTAGCTTTATATTGTCTATGTAATTCGGGGCGGCGCTGCAGATGTCGTCGCAGATGCCGTTGTGGATGCCGTTGTGGATGGCGCCAAAACAGCTGGTATTGATTGACT
>URPG01000319.1 GCA_900549675.1 uncultured Oscillospiraceae bacterium
AGCATTTATGAGTTATTTATCTATCGAACTCCTGTTGTCCATGGCGATAATATGGTTATGCCTGAATTTTATTTTGAATCTGCCGGCGTCATCATCACCCTTATTTTATTTGGTAAGTATCTCGAGGCACGTTCCAAAAGAAAAACCAGTGAAACCATTCAAAAATTAATGGGACTCGCCCCCAAAACAGCTATACTTTTAAAAGAAGGTCAAGAAATTGAGATACCAATAGAAAACGTGCAGGTCGGTGATATTGTTGTTGTCAAACCGGGAACTAAAATTCCGGTTGATGGCAAAATCATAAGCGGTCAAACAGCTATTGATGAATCTATGCTGACAGGTGAAAGTATGCCTATTGATAAAGCAATTGGTGATTCTGTCTATGCAGCCTCCATGAATACCAATGGCTCTATCCAATTTAAAGCCACAAAAATCGGTAAAGACACCGCATTGGCTCAAATCATTCACCTTGTTGAACAGGCACAAGGTTCAAAAGCACCTATTGCCAAAATGGCTGACATTGTTTCAGGTTACTTTGTCCCGATCGTTGTGTTAATTGCTTTGATTTCTTCTGTTCTCTGGTTTGTATTTACACAAAACTTTGTGTTCGCTTTAAAAATCTTCATTTCCGTTTTAGTGATTGCGTGTCCTTGCGCTTTAGGCTTAGCTACCCCCACCGCTATTATGGTCGGTACCGGTAAAGGCGCCGAATACGGAATTCTCATCAAAGGCGGCGAGGCATTGGAAACCGCCCATAAAATTCAGACAATTATATTGGATAAAACCGGAACCATTACAGAAGGAAAACCACGAGTAACTGATATTATTTCACTAAGTGGTATGGATACAAACTTATTGTTACAACTTGCGGCTTCCGCAGAAAAAAACTCCGAACATCCCTTAGGAAAATCAATTGTTTCTGACGCTGAAACAAAAAATCTTTCCATACTGCCTACGGGCGAATTCCAGGCTGTGACCGGTATGGGAATCAAAACAAAAATTGACGACTATTCTGTGTGTATTGGCAATCAAAAATTCATGTTGGAAAGTGGCATCGACATTACTTCTCATCAAAAAGATTCTGACAGACTTGCCAACGAGGGAAAAACCCCTATGTACGTTGCTGTCAATAATGAATTTGCCGGCATTATTGCTGTCGCTGACGTTGTAAAATCAAGCAGTAAAAATGCCATCGCCAAACTCAATCAAATGGGCATTGAAACAATTATGATCACAGGCGACAACCATAAAACCGCTAAAGCTATCGCCGCACAGGTCGGTATTCAATCTGTTTTGTCAGAAGTTATGCCGCAGGACAAAGCCGATGAAGTAAAAAAGCTGCAGGATACACATAAAATTGTGGCTATGGTAGGTGACGGTATCAACGATGCTCCTGCACTTGTACAGGCAGATATTGGCATTGCCATTGGTTCGGGAACAGATATTGCTATGGAATCCGCCGATATTATTCTGATGAAATCGGACTTAATGGACGTTGCAACCGCGATTAAATTAAGCCGCCAAACCATTCGTAACATCAAGCAAAATCTATTTTGGGCGTTTGGATATAATACTATTGGTATTCCGGTAGCAGCAGGCTTACTTCATATTTTCGGCGGTCCTTTGCTCAACCCTATGATTGCTGCCGCCGCTATGAGTTTAAGCTCTGTTTCGGTATTAACCAACGCACTGCGTCTCAAAAGATTCCATCCCGAAAAATAAATACATCTATAAATTTCTTCTATTTAACGACCGTTCTCAAAATTCGACAAAAAATCCTTTAATTGGATAAAACAGGATTGACATTCTCCTTTCTACTGGATATAATAATTTATAAATCTTAACATACTTATACGATAGATAAAAAGGAGATGTAACCCTGATACAGTTTCAAATTACAACTGATTATGCCATTCGTATTTTAGGGCATTTAGTTGCACATCAGAATTGTCTTACGCAAGCCTCCGAATTGGCAGAAAAAACAGGTATCACGTACCCTTATACAATGAAAATTATTCGTCACCTTAAAGCTGCTGATCTTTTAACTTCTGAGAGAGGTCCACAGGGCGGATATCGAATTAAAAAATCACCTTCTGAAATTACTCTATATGACATTGTTACCATAATGGAAGGTGAAATCTGCATTAATAAATGTATTGGAGAAAGTGGGTTTTGTAGCCGCAATGCAAAACAGTATTGTCAAATTCATTTTGTCATGAATCGGCTACAAACTGATTTTTGTAACACTTTAAAAAATTATACACTCAATGATTTTGTGTCTTCTTTTAATTAACAATATACCAATGAAAATCGCTCTTATTTAGCAGAGCGATTTTTCTTATGACACGATAAAAATTATATAAAAGGAGAGATTTTAGTGACATCCCCTTATTGCCTTAAGGCGGCCCATACACTTTCAAGCCTTGAATTTGATGAAATATACGCTATTATGCAGGAAGCATTCCCTAAAGAGGAGAGAAGAAATTATGCAAATCAAAAGAAATTGTTGGAAAATCGGAATTATTGTTTTTTAATTCGTAAAGATGAAGGTAAAATCACTGCATTCTTTGCATTTTGGAAATTTCAAACCTTCTGGTTTGGAGAACACTTTGCTGTAGACCCATCGGTCAGAGGCAAGGGGTTAGGCGGAATCATGTTAGATATGCTGACCCAAAAATCTTCTGTTCCTTTTATAATAGAAGTAGAACTCCCTGAAAACGAAATT
>URPG01000320.1 GCA_900549675.1 uncultured Oscillospiraceae bacterium
TTAGACCGCCACTATGATGATGAATTTTTGGCCACGAGATATATTAATATGAAGTTTCTTCATGACCAGTAATATTTTACTTTACCCAATAAAGATTACTAATTGCCAAAAACAAAAACCTCGTATGCAAAGGCATACGAGGTTTTTTCGGTATTATTTAGCTCGTTTTTCGTCAATCACATCATTATCCCTAAACAACAGTGATATACACCAAATTGCTGCAATGGCCACAAGGGTATAAATAATTCTTGCAACCACTGTGTCAGAACCACCGCAGATATAAGCGACTAAATCAAGACGAAAGATTCCGACCAGACCCCAATTTATACCACCGATAATGGTTAGGATTAAAGCAATTCTATCTAACATAACGCTCCCTCTTTACACGTTTATTTTGGCTTATGTTAGATATTTTGTACCATTTTATTTTTTTTATACAAAATTTAATGAAAAAATACAATCAAACTTTTTTCTGTCCATAGTAAGCATTGGCGCCGTGCTTTCTCAGATAATGTTTATCCAAAAGTTCATTCTGCATACTGGGCAGTTGTGGGTTCATCATCAAATTGTGCCAAGCCATAAAGGCAAGTTCCTCTAATACCACAGCATTATGTACGGCATTCTTTGCATCAGTTCCCCATGTAAACGGTCCATGACTATGCACCAAAACAGCGGGGATATCCTCTGGGTTTTTGCCTGAAAATGTTTCAACGATAACTTTACCGGTTTCCAGTTCATAACTGCCTGCAATTTCTTCCGGTGTCATTTTCCTCGTGCAGGGAATTTCACCATAGAAATAGTCGCCATGTGTGGTTCCAAAAGCAGGAATTCCTCTGCCGGACTGACTGAAAACAGTTGCCCAGCGACTATGGGTATGCACTACTCCGCCAATATTGGGAAAAGAACGGTAAAGCTCAGCGTGTGTATCGGTATCCGAGGATGGATTCATCTCACCTTCCACCTTCTTGCCGGTATGAATATCCACCAATACAATATCATCAGGTGTCAAATCTTTATATTCAACGCCACTGGGTTTGATGGCCATAATTCCGCTTTCTCTGTCAATTTCACTTACATTGCCCCAAGTAAAAGTAATTAATTTATGCTCAGGCAACAGCATATTTGCTTCATAAACACGTTTTTTTAAAGCTTCCAGCATGGTTCATTCCTCCAATAATTAAATTTTGTGCCCTAGTTACTTTATTTGTTTTTTATTTTAATTTGTTCCAAAAGGTATGTACGTTTATCAATCTAATTGCTTTGTTTTAAGTATAACAATCAATCTCCTCAAAATCAATGGGTAAAGTATCAAATTTTTCTTTATATCTCTACAAAAAAAGCAGTAATGGCATAAAACCATTTACTGCTTGTATTTACAACTTATCGGGCAACCACAGATTTATTTATACTTTTTTTCTTGACTTTTTCATCAAACAATTCCGGATGCATTCTGCTGTAATGAAAAATATATTGCTGTGCCAGTCCCGCATATTTACCGAATCTCTCAGGACATTGATTGGGAAACAGTGTCTGCATCGCTCTTTTCATCCATACATCCATCGGAAATGCCTCTGTCTTGTAAAAGCCATAGAGGAGGGTGCACTCCGCCACTTTCGGCCCTACACCATAGATTTTCTGCAATTCCTGCCTTCCGAAAATAATATCTTGATTTCTAATTTCCTCTAAGTCAACTTGTTCTTCTGCAATTGCTTTTGCCGCTGCAATGATATATTTTGCTCTGAACCCCGCACGAATCGGCGCCAAATCGTCCACTGTCATTTTAGAAACTGTATGTACATCGGGAAATGTGTAGCCATTCTCTGTTTGGAAGCCGCATAATTCAGCAAAACGTTCAATAATTCCCTTAATACGGGGAATATTATTATTTTGAGAGATTAAAAAGGACGCCAGTGCCTCCCAAGAATCCTGCCGTAAAACGCGAATCCCGGGCGCATATCGAACAGCCTCCTGTAATGGTGTACCTTCACATGATAGTTTCTTATGGATTTTTTGATAATCGGTCTGCAAATCAAAATAATCCTGCCAGACGGTATCAAATTCTTCTTGTGAACAATAGAATGTAAGATTTTCGTGCTCTTGGCGAATTTTTAAAAATCGACCTTTGGCTATCCCTGCCCATACAGAATGACTGCTTGATTTCTCCACTTCTCTCCAGCGAAAACTTTGTCCGCAGTCCAATGTCTGCTGTAAATCAAAGCAACATGGAATTTTTATTTCCGCTCTGCTTTTTAATTCCCTCATCGGTTTTTCTCATCTGCCTTTTGCTGAACTTTCGGCTTGCGTGAGGTCAAATATTCAATAGAGCGCTCGATTGCATCTCTTGAATTGCCCCAATCACCGCCTTTATTGCGGTAGTCAAACATACGGCAAAAATGTGTAACATCTTTCCCCAACAAAGCCAATTGATTTTTGGCAAGCTTCATGGTTTGTGCCGCAAAAATCGGGAAGTTTTTCCGGTGCATTTTTTGGGCGAAGTCAATGATCATACCATAATGGGACATACAAATATATTCCTGCTGTGCATATATCTCCCGAAATTCTTCTTCGGTTTCCCATAATTTAATCATGCTGTCACAGAGATGACGCATATTTTGGTTCACATTTTCACAAATAAAACAGTTGTTTTCTCTCTCTTTTACCGCCGCTGTAATTTTTTTCGCCGGCACTTTTCCTTCGGGAAAAATATCTTTTTGGGTTTCGGC
>URPG01000321.1 GCA_900549675.1 uncultured Oscillospiraceae bacterium
AGCGATTATCACTTCTCACAGTTTACGGGAGTTAGAGGATACCTGCGATCAATTGGCTCTTCTTCACCAAGGCGGAATTGTTTTTGAATCTGATATTCAAAATTTAAAAACATCTCTTTTCCGTGTGCAGGTGGCTTTTCCTTTTGAATTTGATAAGGACTTATTTCATCAATTAACCGTTCTTAACTACAGCAAAAAAGGTTCTGTTGCTAACTTTATTGTACGCGGTGACCGTGAAGAAACACAAGAAATATTGAAATCAAAGGCTCCTATCCTATTGGATATTCTTCCTCTTTCATTAGAAGAAGTTTTTGTGTATGAAATGGGTGCACTTGGCTATGCTTTTGAAAATGAATTAAACTGAAAGGGGATGGGTCTATGAAACATCTTTTCCATAAAGGTCTTTATAAAGAGGGATTAAAACAAAACTCAATTATTGCCTTAATTTATTTCTGTATTGCAGAAATTTCGGCTATCATTATTCCTCTTTCCTATATTATCTCTGCCTCTCAAGAAGAATTGTACTATGAATATTTTCAAAAGACATTGATTGATGGCTCTCAAACCAATCCTATCTTTTATTTTTCTTTTCTTCTCTTTATTCCGCTTATGATTCTGAACACCTTTTCTTTTCTCAACGCACGGAATAAAAGTGATTTTTTTCATAGTATCCCTCATAAAAGAAAAACTATTTTTTTCAGCTACATTCTCAGTATAATTACTTGGTTGGTTATTATACTTATCCTCTCTACCTTAACATCTTTGTGTCTATATTTTTTTAACGGTAAATATTTTTCAATTGGCTTTTCTTCTATCCTCGTTTATTTGTTCAATATATTTGCCAGTTGTATCCTAACCTTAGGAGCAGGAGCAATTGCCATTTCCATTACGGGGACAATCTTTACCAATATTGTTACTGCCGGTTTGATTCTATTTTTGCCCCGTTCTATATTAATGATTTTCTTTTCTGCTATTCAGGAAAAGGTTCCTGTTCTTTCTGATGCAAACTTGGGCTTTATCAGCAATCCCAATTACAATCTCTTTTTTGGAATTTTCAGCGGCTTGATAAAAGGAAATTCAGAAGATATTTATTCTGTTGCACGTTATGGGTTATATAGTTTGGCTGTCGGCATAGTCCTCATAATCATAGGATGTATTTTTTTCACATTTCGTAAGAGTGAAACCGCCGGCAGTCCTGCTTTGAGCAGAAGAATACAGGCTATTATCCGTATTGCTTTGAGTTTTATCGTTTCTGCGGTTGCCTCACTTCTGCTTTTACAAAGAGATGACCCTCTAGAAATCATCACTTTTTATGTCATCTCCATTGTTGTTTATTTTACTTATGAGATTATCACCAGAAAGTCTTTTAAAACTTTTCCAAGAATCTTGCCGGGACTGGGTGTTTTGGCTGCCTTGAATATTGCTTTTGTGATTGGCGTTTCTTTCATAAGCTATCAAACCTTACATACCAATTGGGAAACTGACCGCATTGATTCCATCAATATAAGCTACGCTCAAAATCCCGGTTATACCCCTTCTTATGCCGATTATTTAATAGACGAAACAAAAATCAAGAACCAAGAAGTTTTACAACAGGTTTCTTCTTTGCTTACCAAAAATCAAGCCGCCATTATTAAAGACGAAAAGCACTTTGCCTACAATGATTATTATCAAATTTTAGAAAATATCATTATTCGCATGAAAAACGGTAAAAATTATCATCGCAAAATTTATCTTTCAAAGGAAGAATCTGTGAAATTGCAAAAAGCACTTGCAAATTCTGAATTAAAAGACAGTCTATTGTCCAGCATGCCTGAGAACCCTTCTTCCATTCATGTAAAATCAGACTTTTTCACTTACTCAAAAGAGGATGTTGACAAAATTTACAATAGCTTTAAGGAAGAGGTTTCTGCTTTTACTGAACAGGATTGGAGCACCTATATTCTTAACAATGGCGACCTTACTACCCTTTCTTCCTCTGTTTCGATTATAAACCATCAAATTTATGCGCAGGATAAAGCTGAAACACAATATCCCTCCTCAGACCTATTCCCCATTAACCTTACACTGTCCGGCTATTACGGCGTCAGAAAATACAATTCGGTTTTCAATATTAACTCATTGACTCCTAAAACCTTGTCGCTCTCTTTTCAATTGGGTAACCAACTTAATTTAGATAAACTGACAGAAGCATGGGATTTATATCAAAAAGATGGACTGCAAACCATAGATTCCATTTGGAATGAAACAGTAGAAGCTGGTAAAATTGTTTCTTCTTTGGATATTTCTATTGTCAATCCACAAACCAATTACTACTTCAATCAATATTATACAATCGAAAACGCATCACTCATTCCCCTTGAGGCCGCAAATTTATTTAGTACTGTAAAAGAGAAAATTGAATCCCGTTCATCTGAGGTTAACGCCACTAAACCCACCGCTTATCTCAGAATTTCGGTAGAAGACTTTGTAAAAAATGAAGAAGACACCTATGTCACAAACTACAATATTCTTACCTTTGCTGTGAATATTGATGAGAAGGATTTGCCAAATTCCTCCAATTCTTAAACCAGAGATGAATTTTTAAAGTATCCCATTCTTTTGCCTTATTCCATTTGTTTTTCGTACGCTGAAAAGACGAATCTTCCCCAAAAGATTCGTCTTTTTTAGTTCTATGCGGAATTCCTTTTAAAACTTGACGTTTTTATGGCGG
>URPG01000322.1 GCA_900549675.1 uncultured Oscillospiraceae bacterium
TCGGTGAAACCTGCGAACTTGGAAAAATCAAAGAACTGATATTCTAAAAAATTTGTTTATCAAAAAAACAGGGATTCTTTGCGGTTTTTACAAGTTTTTAAACGTTTTATTTGAAATAGCACAATAGGTTAAGTTACAGTTTGCCTGCTGGATAATGCCGGACACCCTCTGCGTAATATTTTCAAGCTCCCTTTTGCTCCTGCCGTAACAGGTAATAAGGAAAGTCATTTTAATAATCTTCTGGTTACTGGTGTTCAGATCGTCAAGCAGCTCCAGCGTATCCTTTTCATAAGTGATAATATCCGTAGGAAGAATATCCATGTCATATCCACTTCGGACTGCCTTTTTCTGCTCCTCAATTTTCATCTTCTGAATATTGGTCAAAGCACCCTTTAACATCTTGATTGCCTTGACCGGGTCCATTGTCTGCATATGCATGGTAATAGTCAGATTATCATCAATATCAAGGAGCTTCTTTAACAGTTCATCATTAAAACGTGGTGCAATGATATCCAGATAATGGACACTGCCATACATCCTTCCTGCCTTAAATCGGCTCGGATAACGGAAGTCAAAGCCCGGCGGTGCAATGTAATCCTTTACGCTCTTACCGGACTCTGCCAGCTCCTTAAATGAAAAACGGAAAGGCTCCATGGTATCCTGATTAAAATACTCATGCAGGATACGCAGACGTTCCTTTCCGTCAAGGCTTTTGGCGTGGGTCCCAAGGTTTAATAAGTTTTTGATAACATCCTTTTCAATGTTATTCAGTTTTGATTTCGCTTCCTTATATCCCTTACACTCCGTACCAAAAATAAGATATTTTGATTTAATGATACCGTTGTTGCCCTTTGCAGCCTGATTCTTTAACATTTCCGTATATTCCTCACGGATATCGTCAAAATCATCTCCCTGCAAAGGAATGTCAAACTGGTCTATCAGCGTCTGCTCGTTGACCTGCCTGTTAAATAAAAACAGCTCAAACCGGATAGACGGGTCAAAATAATTGATGAGCTTGCTGTACTCCTCTAAAATCTCCCCCTGGTCCTCTATTTCCAGAAGGTCATAATTTATATCATAAAATTCCACCATTTTTGTGTAGAACTCAGATGTCACCTGACAGATACCATCACGGAACATCTTTTTAAAAGTAATGGTGTTCTGTGCCGTAGTTGGCTTTTCCTGTTCCTTATGGTTTCCTGCAAGAGTACGCTGAAGCTCTTTTAGCCTTTTCTTTTCAGAAAAACTTAAGCCCGCTTTAGGCTTGGTATTTTTCCCTTTACTGACCTGCGGTTTTGCCTTTGGCTTTTGCTTCAAGGTAACGCACCTCCTTCTTCATTTTCTCCTGTTCCTCTAACTGATTGTAGAGATTTTCTGATTTATAGGGGCGTATTCCCGGTGTGAGGAATTTCTGTCTTATCATAAAGTACAGAATCTTTTCTGCCGGAAAGCCGTCCTTTTCATACATTGCCAGAAAGAAAAACGGCAGCATGACAGCCACCATGATCAGTGCGGATGCCTGTGTCCCGATGATATCTTTGGTAAAGATATAAAAAGGAATCCCAACCGCACCTGCCGCACCAAAACAGATGAGCTGACGTTTTGTCAGATTCATTGCCACCTTTGTCTTGATACCGCTTAAATTCTTCGGCACTGCGACTGATATTGCCATAAACAGCCTCCTTCCTGATATAACGCTGCTTTAATGTGCATTAAAAATAGATTTGCTAAGGGAACCTGTCTTAAATAAGCTGAAGCACAGGATAACGGTATATGCTGCCACCGACCACAAAGCCGTGTGAAGATTTCCTGCAACTGCAACACTGGATACCAGCACCGCATAAATTGCCACACATACCATGATGAAAAATCCCTGAAATGCCAAAGCACAAAGTCCCTTAATATAGTTACTTCCGATGCCGCCCCATTCCCGGTTGCTGAGTGTCGCAAACGGAACCGGAGCCACTGAAACATAAAGGTATATTTCAATCATTCGCCCATATAGCATGACGGTGATTAGCAGGGAAATGATTTTCATACATAAGCTGACAATCATGGTCTCTATTCCAAGTCCTATCAGTTCGCCTATCCCCATGGTGGAGAGCTGGCTGTTAAACATGGACTGTAACGTACTCGCCACATCCAGTGTCGTGGAGCCGGTAATGACTCCTGCCGCACTTGTAACAATATGGTTGCCCACATCAAAAATTGCCATGGTAATGTCAGATGTATAGCTGACAAGCAATACTGCAATACATGCTTTCACAAGATAGCGGAAGAAAAACTCGCTTCCCATCTCATGCATGTTGTTCTTATCCATTACCATTGTAATCAGCTCATAACAGAGAATCGCACTGATGATCATCCCTGCTATGGGCACCATGACTGTATCTGACAAGTTATCTATCATGGAAAAAATACCTGCGTTCCAAGAGCTGGGTGTCTGCCCAACCTCTCCGGCGATTGTTCCTACTTTCGTATTCACGTCAGTAAACATCGTTTCAAGATTGTCCAGCACCCATCCTTGCAGCATTTCCTTTATAAATTCAGTGATTTTGTCAATGATTGACCCCATGAATTATGAGAACAGCGTTGAAAGCTGTGGGATCACCGTCTGTGCTACGATAATGATACCGCCTCCGGACATGAGCTGTTTTATCCCCAATTAGGTGTAAAACTCTGCTCGATGGCGGGCGGCGGCGTA
>URPG01000323.1 GCA_900549675.1 uncultured Oscillospiraceae bacterium
CTCACATTGGATACAGAAGAGGTATCACTGAAACCCGAAGAAATTTTGGAACAAAAAAAAGAACCTGAAATTCTCAATGAAAGCAGTCTATCGCCGGAAGAACAAAAAATGGTAGAAGATTTTGCTGAAAAAATAGATGTTACTGACAGTGCGATTGTCATGCAGTACGGAGCAGGCGCTCAAAAGAAAATTGCGGCGTTTTCTGACGTAGCGCTGAGTAAAGTCAGCACCAAAGACTTAGGGGCAATCGGAGAAGATTTATCTAACTTGGTGGTAGAATTAAAAGAATTTGATGCTGAAGAAGAAGAAAAAGGATTTTTTAGTATCTTTAAAAGTGCCAGCAGAAAAATCAAAGCTGTTAAAGTGAGATATGATAAGGCACAGGTAAATGTCGATAAAATTGCGAAAACTTTAGAAGGACATCAAATTCAGCTGCTGAAAGATATTGTTATGCTGGATAAGTTGTATGACCAGAATTTAAGCTATCAGAAGGAGCTGACAATGTATATCATTGCCGGCAAGAAAAAACTGCAAAAAGAACGTGCAACTACCTTGGTGGCGTTAAGGGAAAAAGCAAAAAAAAGCGCTTTGCCGGAAGATGCGCAGGCTGCCAATGACTTTTCTCAGCAGTGTGATGCGTTTGAAAAAAAATTGCATGATCTTGAGTTGACAAGAATGGTATCCATTCAGATGTCACCGCAAATTCGTCTGGTACAAAATAACAATAAAATTATGAGTGAAAAAATCCAGTCAACCATTTTAAATACGATTCCGCTATGGAAAAGTCAAATGGTATTGTCTTTGGGCTTGGCACATTCTGAGCAAGCGGTGGAAGCACAAAGACAGGTCAGCAACATGACGAATCAGCTTTTGAAAAAGAATGCGGACCGTCTTAAGATGAGTACCATAGAAACTGCAAAAGAATCTGAACGCGGAATTGTAGACCTTGAAACGCTGAAACACACCAATGAATCTTTACTGCAAACATTGGATGAAGTAATTCGCATCCAAGATGAGGGACGCACCAAACGGCGTGAGGCAGAGTCAGAAATTGCCAGACTGGAAACCGAATTAAAAGAGAAACTTTTGAATATACGTTAAAAAATAATGTCAAAATAAATTGAGCCGGTAAGAAAGGAAAAACCATTGAAGAAAAAGATTGCGTTTTTATTGATGATAGTTGTCATTGTGGGTGCCGGTATTATGGGCATGAGTAAAAGCTTGACAGAAGGTCATGCTAAATTGATAGAGATTTATCAGGATGAAGGAAATGATTTTTCTGTTGGCAACGCCATTGAGCAATCTGTCGATAAAATTCAAAATATGGTTAAGCTAGCGGTTAGGTATAAAGACAGCAACAGCCGCTTGGAACCGTTATATCAAGCGATTGAAGATAAGCTAGCCGTATTGTATTTGGATGAAACAAACTTGGCGGATTCACAAACCTTGAAGGAATTATATTCGTTAAGCAATAATTTATTGGCGGAATTGGAAGATACAGGATTAAACGAAGAAGATCAAAAATATCCTCAAAATCTGATGGTGGAGATTCTTTCTCTGCGTGACCAAATCAGCCATGCCGACTATAATCAAAAAGCCGCAGATTGGAATCAAAAATACAATCAATTTCCTGCTACTTTTTTACGTACCATCAAAATTGGTGATATAAGATTAGCGGATATAAAGTTATTGCCTGAATACAGTGATTTATAATTTTGTAACGGCTTTGTGTTTGACAGTTTAAGAATGGAGTAAAAATGAAAAAAACAATCCAAAAAGGTCTGGCGTTATTCACGGCTTTATTGCTTGTGTTTCCCATGATTTTGTCGGTATATGCGATAACTGTACCGAGCAGACCGGGCAATCAGTATGTGTTGGACCAAGCAAATGTAATTTCTGACGCAACCGAACAAGATATAATTAGCCGCAATCAAGCGCTTTTCTCATCGACAGGGGCAGAAATTGTCATTGTAGCCATGGATTTTATTTCCGGAAATGATTCGGAAGAATATGCTTATGAGATTTTTAACACTTGGAAATTAGGTTCCTCTCAACGAAATAATGGCTTGCTTTTAGTTTTTGCAACAGGTGAAAATAAGGTGTTCGCCATGGCGGGGGACGGTATTAAAAACCTGTTCACGCCTCGTGTGTTAGAGGATATGCTGGAAAGCAATTTTTATAGAGAGTATGATAACCGGCAATATGATGTTGCTGTGAATCAATTTTTTGATGATGCCTATCAAAAAATGCGCAATTACTATGCCAATTACCGTGATGAATATAGCCAGCAAGGCGCTAGTTTCACACAGGGAGGCAATCCTCGTTCTTCTTCGGGTTCCGGTTTTAATGTCTTTGGCAGACTCATTGGTATAGCCGTTGTTGTCATTATTCTCGTTTCCATTTTTGGAAGAGGGCGCGGCGGTGGTTATGGCGGCGGATACGGCGGCGGTGGCGGAGGTTTCTTGAATGGCTTCTTGTGGGGCAATCTGCTAAGTGGCCGAAATTATGGCTATGGGAGAAGACCTCATCATAACGGTGGATTTGGCGGTTTTGGCGGCGGATTCTCCGGTGGCGGTCGTTCCGGCGGAGGCGGTGCCGGCCGGGGATTTGGCGGCGGCGGTGGTTTCTCCGGCGGCGGGTTTTCCAGCGGAGGCGGAGCCGGACGCCGATAAAAGAATAGT
>URPG01000324.1 GCA_900549675.1 uncultured Oscillospiraceae bacterium
AAGAAGAGATTAATAAGGCGGGGCCAAGTACAGCGGGCTCTGCCTGCCATACAGTCCACCAACAAATCAGCACCGATTTCACCGGGGTTATCCGTGACGATATCCAAATCGTGCACGGTGTCTGCTCCTACCACCACGCAATCAACGGCAAAAAGTTTGTGAATTGCCGCAGGGATATCGTGGGATAGCTTTGGCACTACAGAGCTTACAATAGCTCCTCGAATACTTTCAGTATCAACGTTATAAAGTTCTAAAATTTGGCGGATTTCAACCGCATATTCATCTTCCATTTTTTTGGTGTTTGTGGCAATACGAGAAACAAAAAGAAGTTTATCTTCACAATATACACCAAATGTAATATTTGTATTTCCAACATCAATCGCTAATAACATCATGTTCTCCCTTCCTTTACGAGAATATGATTATTTTAACATTTTTTATTGTAAACGGAAAGCCTTAAAGTCGTTTTACCGTTAAAATTGCAAATAAAACGGTTGCCATATCCCCTAATAATGAAATAGGCACAGTATAATAGAGTTTTTTATATTTTGTGGCTCCAAAATAGACAGCAATAGCATAAAAAGTTGTTTCGGTTGAGGCCGTCATGACCGATGCAATTTTTCCGGTTTCACTGTCAGGGCCAAATTGATTGAAGATGGAAAGCGTATAAGCAGACGAGCCACTCCCCGAAACCGGCCTTAACAGAGCCAAGGGAACTAATTCTGATGAAAATCCCAGTTTTTCGGTGATAGGAGTAACCGCAATACACAAAGCCTCTAGCAAACCCGATTCCCTTAGCATAGTAACTGCCATGACAAGCCCTACTAATGTAGGTAAAATTTGTATGGTAGTTTGCAGCCCTTCTTTGGCTCCCTCTAAAAAGGTATTAAATACATCCACTTCTTTTACAAAAGCTACGATTAAAATTATCGCAATCATTATCGGCAAAGCAGCCGAACTGATTATTTCCATGTGTACAACCTCTCACAAATTTTTGCTGCTATCAGGCAGACAAGCAGGGCTGAAAAAGACGTAATCCAAATATGCGGCAAAACAATAAACGGAACACCGCTGCCGGCAGCACTGCGCATGGCCGCCATATTAATCGGCAGAAGCTGCAAAGAGGCTGTGTTGATAATAACAAATAAAAGCATTCCTTTTGTGGGTCTGTCAGTAGGATTTAGCGCCTCCATACTTTTCATAGCGGAAAGCCCCAAAGGAGTTGCCGCATTGCCAATCCCCAAAAGGTTGGCTGATAAATTCATGCAGATTTTCCCTTGTATTTCCTTGTTATCTTTGTAATCCGGAAACAGACGATTCATCACAGGAGCAAAAAGTTTTGCTAAGAGTTCTGTAATTCCCCCTTTTTCCGCTATTTTCAAAAATCCCAGCCATGCACACATACTGCCTAACAGAGATATAGAAAGTTCAACCGCTTGTTGGGCACCGCTCATTACAGCCGCTGACAGCGCCTGTACATTTCCCGACAAAAGAGAATAAAATACACTGGCTATTATCATAAACACCCAAATATAATTTAACATTTTTACCTCCTTTTAACGTTTTGTTCGTTGACTTTTCTCTCTGAAAAAGGTATCGTATTATTAGATAAATACACTAAAACTTTTTTTGCGAAGAGAGGTTCTCTATTATGCAGTTTGGAAATAAGATTTTAAATTATTGGGACGATATACTAAAAGACCTGCAAGCACTTATTGCTATTCCTTCTGTTTCTGTTGCGGGAAACAAAACATATCCATTTGGTGAGGAGTGTGCCAAAGCCATCGATTATGTTGTCAATCTCAGTCAAAAATATGGTTTAAAAACCAAAAACGTGGATTATTATGCTATGCATGCCGAATATGGCGAAGGCGAAGAAAATGCTGTTGTAATGGCGCATGTGGATGTCGTCCCTGTCGGCAGCGGCTGGGATACAGACCCGTTTCAGGCTACCATTCGTGACGGCAAAATTTTTGGGCGCGGTGCTATTGACGACAAATCCGGCGCGATTATTGCCCTGCACTGTTTAAGAGCCTTGAAAGATGAAAAAGTGAAAGGAAACCGCAAACTGCGGGTGGTTCTGGGCGCCAGTGAAGAAACCGGCATGGCTGATATGGACTATTACTTTTCAAAGGAGCAACTCCCTACCATGGGTTTCACGCCCGACGGAGAATATGGAATTTGTCACTGTGAAAAAGGGAATCTGGATTTTTCTTTCTCCCATCCAAATGATTCAGAAATTATCAAATCCTTTACCGCCGGTACAGTTATCAATGCTGTTCCTAATATAGCGGAATGCGTGATTACCTGTTCCGAACATGAAAAAACCAGATTGGAGCAAGCCGCAGCAGAATGTAAAAACACTTATACGCTTTCTGGTACAGCCGATAATTTAGTCGTGACTGCCCATGGAACCGCTGCACACGCTTCTCTTCCCCATTTAGGCCGCAATGCTATCAGCCTTTTGGTGGATCTGTTGTATATTGTTTTCGGAAACCGCATCGGTTCTCTTTTCAGCTTTGTTCATCATTCTATCGGCATGACCAGTGACGGCTCACAAATCGGTGTGGCTATGCAGGACGAAGAAAGCGGTGCTTTAACTTTTAATTTGGCTATTGCAAAGGCAGACGCTGATTCCTGCCGCGTAGATATTGACATTCGTTTCCCTGCC
>URPG01000325.1 GCA_900549675.1 uncultured Oscillospiraceae bacterium
GTACAGCAATTAACGGTGAGTGCCAGCCGTATCGCTAAGGGTGATTTTGACGTCAGAATCGAAAAGAAAAAAGATGATGAAATCGGTCAGCTTTGTGATTCAATCAACGATATGGCACATGAATTGGGTGCTGCCGAACAAATGAAAAATGATTTCATTTCATCTGTATCTCATGAACTCCGCACACCCCTGACTTCTATTAAAGGCTGGGCAGAAACTGTGATGGCGGGGGTCGACCCCACTACACAAAAAAAGGGGATAGGCGTAATTATCCATGAATCCGAACGGCTTTACGGGATTGTGGAAGAACTGCTTGATTTCTCGCGCCTGCAAAGTGGACGCATGAAGCTTTCGCTGGATAAAATTGATTTAATGGCAGAGCTGGGTGAGGCAGTTTATATGTTTACGGATTTGGCTCGAACTGAACAAAAAATATTGTCTTTTGAAGAAAACACAATTTTAAGTCCCATGTTAGGTGATGTAAACCGATTAAAGCAAGTTTTTATTAATATTTTGGATAATGCATTTAAATACACACAAGAAAATGGAAAAATAACCGTAACCGCAAAAGAAACGGAAGATTGGCTCTGCATTTCCATTGCGGACAATGGCTGCGGTATTCCGCAGGAACATCTTATCAACGTCAAAAAGAAATTTTATAAAGCCAATCAGCTTGTAAGGGGTTCAGGAATCGGTCTTGCGGTGGTGGACGAAATTATCAAACAGCACGCAGGCATTTTTGAAATAGATAGCACAGAAAATGCAGGAACTACAGTTACCGTGAAATTCCCTTCCTTTACCTATTTAATTCAACATCCTGATGAACCTTATCCCACTGAAATACAAGAATATTTAAACCATTACCTGCAAAAAGGAGAGGAATTATGACCACAGAAAAAATAACTACCATTGGCGGCCAAGCCTTGATGGAAGGCATTATGATGGTCGGCCCTTACAAAAGGACCGCCGCCTTTTGTGACGCTGACGGTAATATTACCACCGAAGATTTAACCTTTACTCCGCTTTCTCAAAAATACCCCATTTTGAAATTGCCCTTTATTCGCGGATTTTTCGCCATGATTGATTCTATGCGTGCTGGATATCAGGCACTTTCTCTCTCGGCAGACCGCCTTTTTGAAGATGACGATGAAGAAGAATCCAGCAAATTTGATCAATGGCTAAACAACAAGCTCGGAGAAAAAGGAACAGAAATCATCATGTCTGTTTCGGGCGTCATCGGGGTTCTTTTTGCCATAGTATTATTCTTTTTCCTGCCCACTTTTTTCTTTAATCTGCTTCAAAATGCCGCAGGTGATGGCATTGCCGCATGGCGTTCCCCTTTTGAAGGACTTTTACGCATGATTTTATTTCTCTCTTACTTAGCCATTGTCGGTCAAATGAAAGACATGAAACGCTTATTTATGTATCATGGTGCTGAACATAAAACAATTTTTTGTTACGAAAAAGATTTAGAGCTGACCGTTGAAAATGTAAAAAAACAAATTCGTTTTCATCCCCGCTGCGGAACCAGCTTTATTGTCATTATTCTTCTCATTAGTATTTTAGTGGGATTTGCCATTCCTTTTACCAATCCATTTTTAAGACCTGCCGCTAAAATTTTAGCAATTCCCGTTGTAATGGGCGTCGGTTATGAGTTACTCAAATTTACAGGCAGACATGACAACAAGCTTACCCGCATTATTGCGGCTCCCGGATTATGGGTACAAAGACTCACAACCAAGGAACCCAATGAAGATACGATGATAAAAGCTGCCATCGCCGCTATGAAAGCTGTAATTCCTAAAAACGGAGAGGACTTGATTGCATGACGCTGTTTGAACTTTCCCAATATGCTGAAAAAGAGCTTATAAAAGCTGACATCGAAAATGCACACTTTGAATCCGTTTTATTAATCCAGCATTTTTTTCATCTCACGCCGACTGAATGGCTAACCAACCGTAGCAAAGCTGTCTTTGAAGACCTTGCAAAACCTTTTTATCATGCACTGCAAGAACGAAAACAACATCGTCCTTTACAGTATATTCTGGGAAGCTGGGAATTCATGGAACTGGAAATTGCAGTAGGAGAAGGGGTTTTGATCCCCCGAGAAGATACTGAGGTTTTGGTGCGGATGACCTCCGATTGGATTGGTAGTCAGGAAAATCTGCATGGTGCCGACCTCTGCGCCGGCAGTGGTGCTGTTGCTTTAGGCCTTTGCTCCCTGCGCCCTGATTTAGAAATGACCGCTATTGAAATTTCTTCAACAGCCTATTCTTTTCTGGTGGAAAATGCAGATACTTATTCAGAATATGCAATAAATGCTCTACAAGGCGATATTTTAAACGAATCTTTTATTCATATGTTTTCCTTACCATTTGATTTTATTGTTTCAAACCCGCCTTATATTGCAAGCTACGAGTTACCTACCCTGCAAGCTGAAGTGCAGCAAGAACCCGCCTTAGCTTTAGACGGGGGAGAAGACGGATTATTTTTTTACCGTCAAATCATTTCGCTGTGGAAAGATAAACTCAAAACCGGCGGTTTTCTTGGTTTTGAAATTGGTGAAACGCAGGCGGATGCTGTTTGCCATCTGTTGGAGCAAAATGGTTTTACTGAGATTACCGTTAAAAAAGACCTTGCCGGTCTTGACAGGGCAGTAAAGGGA
>URPG01000326.1 GCA_900549675.1 uncultured Oscillospiraceae bacterium
AAAAGAACAACCGCCAAAGTGGTTGACCAATAAGTTAAGTATGAAAGCCGCCCTTACTCGCCAAAGTACAAGGGCGGTTTTGCTTATGCTTTAAACTGCTAGTGACAAATCAAATAAACGAATGTCAGCAATGAGAGGATAAACATTCCAAAAGCCATGAGGTCTTTGAAATCAAAATGTTTCTTATCCATCAGCACCACCCCCATTCTATGTAGAATAGAGGTCAGCCACCCTGTAACACGGTTGTTCCTGTACATATACTACCATATCAAGCAGCAGACAGCAATCATCAAATTTTGATCCATTGTATTGGAAACAACCTTTAAAACATCACAATATATTATTCTCTCTCATTTCGTTCATTCTCACCCTTGCAGCCTCTTTTTGTTCCTCTGATACTTCTCTGATCGGACTGATCTTTATCCAGCCAACTGGAACCCTTGCCACAATACTTCCGTCTACATTCTCTGCAATGATTCTACATTCTTCCAGTCTGCTCTTGGCCAACTTCATTATCCTTGTAATCGTTCGCCCTTGCGTGAGGCTGAGCGTTGCTGTTTTTCCACCTCTAAGCCATTCAATCACGTTTTCATTGTCATGATAATCCGGCAAGGCAATTTCTCTTGTATCACAATCCACAACCTCTGCCAGTCTTTCCAGTGTGGATACTTCTAAATACTCATTTTCAAATATCCAGTCCGATGTCTGAACTGCGATACCAGTCATTCTCTCAATATCTGCTTTCTCAATATTTTGCTGTTTCATCATCTCTCGATATTTTGTTATATTCAATCACATTTATGTACTTCTCCTTTTCTTTTGCCTAATGGCAGCAGTCCTTTTTGGAGCTCACATTTGTAACCATGCCTTTTTAGGGGCTCCGAAATCTCTGAATGCTCTTTTTTAGGGCGTTAGAAATGTTAAACCTTACCATTTCTTAGCATTTTCAATGTTAACATTTCCCCTTATATTTTAGTTATTCGTGTTTGTTTTTACAGTTTTGTTTTATTTGGTAACGTTACTGAATTTTTCTAAACCAGTATTACCCACACCCTAGCATCTCCTAGATTCTTGTATTCTCTGCCAGCATCCGGTCTGCCTCTTCCATGATACGCCTGTGCTCCTCTTTCCAGTCATATCCCCTCAATGTCTCACGCTCAACCTCACTTGTCCATGTTCTTTGGAAATTCTCCACATGATGAAAACTGTGCTGACAGATATTGCTCGAAGTACGGTTTAAACTTTCGGCATTTGTGTGGCATCCTGAGCGTTCTCATCGCCTTGCTTTCCAAATTCTGCACCGCACCTGCAGCAATACCAAGAGCCTCTCCTGTATCTTTCCTGGTCATGCTCTGCTGGTATCTTTTCCTGATGGCTTCTGGTTGCTCTATTGGCAGTTCATCAACAGCAATCCACAGTTCTTTCTTCATGGCAGCAGTATCTAATCTTTTGGCCACATCTGCCTCTATATCTTCATCTGATGCTATGGTATCCTCAATCGCAAAATCTTCCTCTTCTCCGCCCACAACTTCGCTCAGGCTCTTTATCTGCCCGATTCTCGCATTTTCCTGCATTGTGTGGAGCTTTTCCCGGTCAACACCCAAAAGATGGCACATGAAGATAACTTTTTCCCACAAATGTTCCCTCCTAAAGATGAATAAATTTTAATTTAAGGTATCTCCGCTCCGGGGTACCTCTTTCATTAGTATTATTTTCATTGTGGGTAAATTGTGGGTACGCCTTGATTTTCCCCTCTCTCTATGCTACACTATTACCCGTTGCAAAGCCCATAAAAACAAGGTCTTAAGGGCAATTTAAACCGAGTGTTCGTGACCTTCCACTCGTAAAACAAAACTAAAGGAGAAAACAGAATATGAAAAACAAAAGTGTATTATTTATGGCACAGGCAGCCATGATCGCTGCAATCTATGTGGTGTTGACAATCGTATTTGCACCATTCAGCTTTGGGGAGGTACAGGTTCGTATCGCTGAAGCATTGACTATCTTACCGGTATTTACTCCGGCAGCTATTCCGGGACTATTCATCGGATGTCTGATCGGTAACATCCTCGGTGGTGCGCTTCTTCCGGATATTATTTTCGGAAGCCTTGCAACGTTAATCGGTGCGTTATTTACTTATTTGTTACGTAAAAGATCAAAATTCCTTGCACCACTTCCTCCGATTTTGGCAAATATTGTCGTTGTTCCTTTTGTACTTCGCTATGCTTACGGTGTACTACTCCCAATCCCATTTATGATGCTCACAGTCGGCATCGGCGAGATTATTTCATGCGGTGTACTGGGAATGATTGTATATACTGCCTTACACAAATATCAATATATACTTTTTAAAAAACAAGTCTCATAGTAAAAAAGTGTGCTGAGCACACTCTCAGCTCCCCTGCCCCTCATTCTTGAGGGGAAGGGTTTTTCTTTGCTTCTATTTGTTGTAAAATATTTATATGAGTAATATTTTACAAACGATCTTTCTTGATCATTATGAACACTTAATTTACGAACTTTATCCAAGGACTTCCGTCATTGAAAATGTCAACAAAATGATTCATTGTGGTGACCCTTCTTTTGGTGGCGCTTTTTTGGCTTGCCCAGACTGTGGGGAATTGAAGTTTTTTTGTGCTTCAAAAAAATGCGAATAAAAAAA
>URPG01000327.1 GCA_900549675.1 uncultured Oscillospiraceae bacterium
TAAGAAATTGCCAACCTATCATCAAATTATTTTAGTCAAAAATAAAGTAGGACTGAAAAATTTATATAAATTGATTTCAGCAGGACATTTGGATTATTATTTTCGTCGTCCGAGAACGCCCAAAAGTCTTTTGAATCAGCTAAGAGAGGGCTTGCTTTTGGGCAGTGCCTGTGAATCCGGCGAATTATTCCGTGCGGTGGTGCGGGGAGATTCTTTCGATAATCTTTGTAAAATTGCCGAGTATTATGACTATTTGGAAATTCAACCGCTGGGCAACAATATGTTTATGACGGCTGACGGCACCGCAACGGTTGAGCAATTAAAAGATTTCAATCGCACGATAGTTAAAATCGGAGAAAAACTCAATAAATTAGTGGTTGCTACGGGTGACGTTCACTTTAAAGACCCGAAGGATGCTGATTTCAGAAAAATTATTATGGCCGGCAAAGGGTTTAAAGATGCTGACAATCAACCGCCGCTCTATATGAAAACAACGGCTGAAATGCTGAAAGAATTTGAATATTTGGGAAAAGAAAAAGCGTATGAAGTGGTTGTGACCAATCCCAATAAAATTGCGGATATGATTGAGTATGTGCGTCCGATTCCGGAGGGCGTATTTCCGCCCATTATTGAAGGAGCGGAAGAACAACTGATTGAAATTACCACCAAAAGAACCAAAGAAAAATACGGTGACCCTTTGCCGGAAATCGTGCAGAAAAGATTGGACAGGGAGTTGGGGTCTATCACCAAACATGGATTTTCGGTTCTCTATATGACCGCACAAAAATTGGTGGCAGATTCAGAGGCACATGGTTATTTGGTTGGCTCTCGTGGTTCGGTTGGTTCCTCCTTTGTTGCCAATATGTCGGGTATTTCGGAAGTTAATCCGTTAGAACCGCATTATGTGTGCCCCAACTGCAAGCACAGTGAATTCATCACCGACGGCAGTTATGGTTCGGGCTTTGATTTGCCGCCGAAAAATTGTCCGCACTGCGGAACCGAATATCACCGTGACGGACATACCATTCCCTTTGAAACGTTTTTGGGATTTGACGGGGATAAAACCCCCGATATTGACCTGAACTTTTCGGGTGAATACCAAAGCGGGGCACACCGCTATACAGAACAGCTTTTTGGCCGTGACAATGTGTATAAAGCAGGAACGATTTCAACCATTGCCGAAAAAACAGCGATTGGTTATGTTAAGAAATATGCCGAAGAAAAATCCATAGCGTTTCATAAAGCGGAAGAAAAGCGGTTGGCAATGGGCTGCACCGGTATCAAGCGAACCACAGGACAACATCCCGGCGGCATGGTGGTTGTGCCGAAAGGTATGGAGGTTTATGATTTTTGTCCTGTGCAAAGACCGGCGAATGACCAAAAATCAGATAATATCACCACGCACTTTGACTTCCACTCCATTCATGATACCATTTGTAAGTTGGACGAGCTGGGACACGATGTGCCGACCATTTACCGCTATTTAGAGGATTATACCGGTATTAAGGTTATGGAGGTTTCTATGAGCGACCCCGATGTGATGTCCCTGTTCACTTCTACAAAAGCTTTGGGAGTAACACCGGAGGATATTGATTCACAAACGGGTACTTTTTCGCTCCCAGAGGTGGGAACTTCCTTTGTGCGTCAAATGCTGATGGACGCTAAACCGAAAACTTTTTCTGATTTGCTGCAAATTTCCGGTTTGTCACACGGGACAGATGTCTGGCTGGGTAACGCACAAGAATTGATTAAGAACGGAACCTGTGATATCTCTGAGGTTATCGGTACGCGTGACAGTATCATGACATATCTGATGCTTAAGGGGCTGCCGCCTAAAATGGCGTTCAAAATTATGGAGATTACCCGAAAAGGCTTGGCAACCAAGCTATTGACACAGGAGCATATTCAAGCCATGAAAGACCATGATGTACCGCAGTGGTATATTGATTCTTGCTTCAAAATTAAGTATATGTTCCCGAAAGCACACGCCGCCGCCTACATGATTGCAACCCTGCGTTTAGGCTGGTATAAGGTACATAGACCTGTTGAATATTATGCGGCTTATTTTACTGTACGCAGTGACGATTTTGACGGTGCCACAGCAATCAAAGGAAAAAGCGCTGTGTTTGCCCGCATGAAAATGATTGACAATAAGATTAAAAATCGAGAGGCCTCTGCCAAAGAAGAAGGCGAATATGCCACCTTGCAGATTATCAATGAAATGCTGGCAAGGGGAATTGAACTTTTGCCGGTAGATATTTATAAATCTCATGCCAATAAATTTTTAGTGGAGGATGGAAAAATCCGTCTGCCGTTCTCATCTCTTTCCGGTGTGGGTGAATCTGCCGCCGTTGGTTTAATGGAAGCCTCAAAAACAGGCGGAGAATTTATTGCCATTGATGATTTGCAAGCAAGAGCAAAGGTGTCTAGTGCGGTCATTGAAGCATTGCGTGAGGTGGGTGCCTTAAATAATTTGCCCGAAAGCAGCCAAACCTCCTTATTTTAAAATAGATTGACAAACTCTGTTTTATATAGTATCATGATAACACATTAGCGAATTAAAGTGCTGTGATGGGTGATACAATAAGAGTAGAGAAGTGCCGCCCTTTTGCAGCCAACAGGCAAAGGGGTGGCTTTTTTATGCCGTAGGAGTACT
>URPG01000328.1 GCA_900549675.1 uncultured Oscillospiraceae bacterium
AATATGAGCTTGTGCTACATAAGGATAGTAACTGGAAAATTGTGGGATAAATCACAAGAAGTAGTTTGCATGTCATAGAAATATGATTTGCAAACTACATTTTCATCGAATTATGTTCACAAATAGTTCTGAATACGCTAAAATAGTGATTCATGCAAAAACCGCAATATATATTAAAACTTGAAGAAAACAAGATATTATAATCTAAGCTGAAAGGAGGGTGCTGTAATGGTCAATAAGGTTGAAAACATTATAACGGTGATCAATTACATAGAAAACAATCTCACAGAAAAACTGAACTTATCCTCTATTGCGATGGGTGTTGGTTATTCAAAATATCATTTGCATAGAATGTTTGTCGAAACTGTTGGATTGTCTATACATGACTATGTACAACGCAGACAATTAACAGAGTCTGCAAAACTTTTAGTGTTTTCTGATAAATCCATTCTTGAAATCTCGCTTATTGCTGGTTATGAAAGTCAGCAGGCATTTACAAATATTTTTAAGCAGATGTATAAGAAGACGCCTAACGAATATCGAATGAACGAAGAATTTTATCCGTTACAGCTTAGATTTGATTTGATACAGACAGTTAAACAAAAATTATCACAACAAGAAATGGAAGAAAATATCAGATTTGCTACAACAACAGATATACCTGCCTGTCTAGAACTAGCTTATTTAGTAATAGACGGTTTTCCAAATTTGAACGAGAATGAGTTCTTAACAGAATTAAAAAAAGGTATTTTAGAGCAAAGAGTGTTGATTTTAACTGATAATGCTATTGCCATTGCTTTGATGTCTATTAACTATCATACGGGAAGCATTGATTTCTTTGGAGTACACCCGTTATATCGTAAATGTGGTATTGCAAAACTATTTTTGGATAAGGTTATGAATGAACTTTTAGTTGATAAAGACATTTCTGTAACAACATTCCGTGAGGGCGACAAAGCTGATACGGGGTATCGTAAGGCTTACAAAGAATTAGGCTTTGCAGAAGCAGAGTTATTAGTTGAATTTGGTTATCCTACACAAAAATTAGTATTATTCTCAAAAAATGGGGGTAGTACAAATGAATAGTAATCCTCTTGCAAAAGATTTTAATACTGGGTCTTTATTAAAATTTGCTTTCCCGACCATATCCATGATGTTATTTATGGGTCTTTACACAATTGTAGATACCATATTTGTATCACGATTTGTCAATACAAATGCTTTATCAGCAATCAATATTGTTTGTCCCGTTATCAATTTAATAGTAGGATTGGGAACAATGATAGCTACGGGTGGTAGTGCCATAGTTGCAAGAAAAATGGGGGCAGGAGAACCCAAACGAGCAAAACAGGATTTTACACTACTTATTTTATTTGGTTTTATTTTGGGAGTAGTAATTTTCATTCTAGGAATTATCTTTATTGACGAAATTATATATGCTCTTGGAGCTGATAAGGTTTTATTTCCATATTGTAAAGACTATTTAACTATTATTTTACTTTTTACACCTGCAAGTATGTTGCAGGTACTATTTCAAAATTTATTTGTAACAGCAGGAAAACCAACTTTAGGACTTGTTCTTTCTGTAAGTGCTGGTGTAATGAATATCGTATTTGATTATCTTTTCATGGCTATATTTGGCATGGGGATTGCCGGTGCAGGATTGGGAACTGGAATTGGTTATTTGATACCAGCAATTACGGGGCTAATTGTCTTTTGTAAAAAATCGGGAACATTGTCTTTTGTAAAACCTATTATAGACATTAAAGTACTTGGAGAAAGTTGTATAAATGGTTCATCAGAAATGGTTAGTCAGCTTTCAACGGCAATTACTACATTCTTTTTCAATCGCACAATGATGAATTTATTAGGTGTAAATGGTGTGGCTTCTATTACCATAATTATATATACACAATTTTTGCTTACAACATTATTTATTGGTTTTTCAATGGGTGTTGCCCCAGTTATTAGCTATAATTTTGGAGCAAACAATTATTACGGATTAAAGAAAATATATAAAATCTGTATTTCTTTCATTTTTGTAGGTTCATTATTTATTTTTGCGTTATCTTTTATAAATGGAAATAGTTTGGTACTTTTATTTACTGGGACAAATGAAGCGGTATATAAAATTGCAATAAACGGATTTATGATATTTGTATTTAGTTTTCTTTTTTCGGGCTTCAATATATTTTCATCTGCAATTTTTACTGCATTATCTAACGGTAAGCTATCTGCTTTGATTTCTTTTTTAAGAACATTCGGCTTTATAATGATAGGCTTGTTACTAATGCCACAGTTTATTGGAATAACAGGTGTATGGTTGGCTGTTCCCATTGCCGAAATATTAACACTATGTATTTCATTATATTTGAATTTTCGTCTTTGGCTTTCGTGGAACAATCAGAATAATGTTATGAAAAAAGTATAGAAAGGTTATTATGATAGGACTTAAAAAACGAGATATTAAAAAAGCCTTAAAAACTGGTGCAAAGGCTGGTGGTGTGTCTTTAGCTGATGTACGGGCTGATATTGAAGCGACGATTGATGAAGCTATGAACAGTACAGACCCAGAGGTGCAGGCAAATTTCAAAAAGTATTTTGGAAATAAACGCCCTACACCAGAAGAATATATTTATAAGCTTACCAAAA
>URPG01000329.1 GCA_900549675.1 uncultured Oscillospiraceae bacterium
GTCGCTCCTACATAGGAGCGTGGATTGAAATTATACAAAACCGTCATTTAGCGGGCAAACGGTAAAGGTCGCTCCTACATAGGAGCGTGGATTGAAAATCTATTTACATCCCAATGATTTCTTGCAAGTGTTTAGTGTCCGGACAACCACACGAAAGGTATAAACTAAAATCAAAATATCTACGCAAAACAACACCGCCGAAGTTTGCACTTCGGCGGCAGTTCATTGTTTGATGAGAGTACACGGTTCAGTCTTTGCGAAATGCCGCACCTAATTGAGTCACTGCATCACGAGTGATAAAAGTACCATGTTCTTCAAAAAAAGAATAAAGAACACCACTGGGTCCCATAAATTTTCCATATTCACTTAAAATGCCATGCACTTTGCCACGCATAGCCAGGCAAGAATAAACTGCCATATAATAACAATTTTTATAAAGACAGAGAGAAGCAGACGCCTTTGGATATAGGTCATACAACTTTTCGACTGCACCGCACAAGGCTGACACTCCCGAAAAACAAAAAACAAGGGGCTGCGAGGGGGTCTTAAGTCTCAAAGGCAGCACCTCTTTTTCAGTTTTATTTAATTTTTGCCAGCTGATCTTTATCTTGTTTTCCGGCTTTAATTGTATTTTATTTTCTGCTGTTTTATACTGCCTAACTTTGAGTTGCTTCTATTTTATTCTTTCCCTGAACGCAAAAATTCGATTTCTTTTTGAGCATCTTCGGCACGAAAAATGCCTGTGCCTGATACCAAAATATCGGCTCCGCTTTCATGACAAATTTGGATGGTTTCACGATTGACACCACCATCTACCTCTACCATAATATGCGGAAACCTCTCTTTAATTTCCTTCACTTTTGTCAGTGTTTCCACAATCAGTGATTGACCGCCAAAACCAGGCTCTACTGACATTACTATTACAGTATGCAGTTTTTCTGCAAAAGGTGCAAGTACATCTACAGGAGTCGCCGGTTTAATCGCTATGCCGGGAATTTTTCCGCAACGTACAATTTCATCCAAAACCTCATCCGGTTGATCCTCTGATTCAATGTGAAAAGCAATTTTATCTGCTCCGGCTTTTGCAAAAGCCTCAATGTAGCGCAACGGCCGAATCAGCATTAAATGCACATCAAAAATCATATCTGTTTTATCCCGCAAAGATTGAATCACCGCAGGACCGATAGTGATATTGGGTACAAAGCAGCCATCCATAACATCAATATGGAGCAGCTCTGCACCTTGAATTCTTTTTAACTCTTCCCCTAAGGCAGAATAATCTGCTGCTAACAAAGATGGAGCAATGAACATATCTAACCTCCCACCAAAATGGCACAATTCTTTTTCTTTTTGTTTCTAAAATCATGTCGTACAGCAACTTTTTATTCTTAGTCATTCAACCCATCGCAGCCTGTGATAAAAGAGTCCAAAGCGGTAAGGTAAGCATGGATAATATGGTCGAAACCGCTACGCTTTTAGAGGCTAACTCTGAGTCTTTTTTGAATTGCACAGAAAAAAGAACCACTGATGCCGCCGCCGGAGTAGCTGCCTGTATGATACTGCTGACAAACATTTCTGAATCCAAATGCATAAACCATAGTACCGCAAAGAACAGCCCCGGTGCCACAATTAAACGTAGGAAAGACATCTTATAGACACTGAAATCTGTTATAAAGGATTTCATATCCACCTTAGCAATATACGTACCGATAATCAGCATGGCCAAGGGTGTATTCAAGCCCGAGAAAAAGTCAATAGGCTCTAATATAAATTCAGGCAAATTGAAATTTACGAAATAAACCGGCAATCCTAATATTAACCCAATGACGCCGGGGTTGAGCAAAATAGTCCGCCAACCGATTTTAGCCTGACTGTTCATCAGACGATATCCATAAGTCCAGCAAACAATATTAAAAATCACAATACCAAAAGAAGCATATACCACTCCTCGTCCGCCGACAATCCCCTGCACCAATGGAATTCCCATAAATCCGACATTGCCAAACATCGCTGAAAATTCCAATACTTCGCGACGCCCGGCATCCTCTTTACGGAAGCCCAACAAACTCACCAACAAAGCAATTGCCATAGATATAATGATAGCAACCGTTGCCAACAACATCTGTTTGAGGGTAACACTTCCTTTTGACTCTGCAAAGGCGCCGATTATCACACAAGGTGTTACAAACTTTAATAGAAAATCTGTGATTTCTGACGCTCCTATAGGTGTTAGTTTACCTTTTTTACTGACCATATAGCCGACAAAAATCATAATCAGCATGGAAATCACTTTAGAAAATACTGCTAGAAAACTTTCCATTATGACTCCTCATCCTGCCCATTTTCGGAATCGGCTTGATGGCTTATCTTTTTATTCTCAAGCCAAAATCTTTTGCCAAAAAACAATAGCACGATGAGCAGCACACAACCGCTGATACCATAAAACAAAACAGCAGGCGTACCTTCAAATAAATTGAGCTGTGTACGAAGATTGATAATTCTCCAAACCCCGACATAGATAAAGTAAGCCCCTACCAAAATAAAAATTTTGCTTTCTTTTATGAATCTGATTGCCAGAATAACACCTACAATCATCAACATAATACTATACATAAAATCCATAAATTACCCCTTCAGCTCTTTTGCC
>URPG01000330.1 GCA_900549675.1 uncultured Oscillospiraceae bacterium
AATATTTTCTGCTGCTTTACTGTCCACTTCCTTTAGCTTTTCATACAAAGCCTCTTTGCCTTCGGTTTCTGCTTGCTGCAGCAATGTTTCACGCAGTTTCTCATTTTTACAATTTTCTTCAAAGGATAATCCCGAAAGTAATGAACGGGCATATAAGCCTGTCCCGCCCACCACAATAGGAAGTTTTCCTTTATTATAAACCGATTCCAATTTTTCAGCAGCTAAATTCACATAATCTGATACGCTGAAAGGAATGTCTATTTCCAAAAAATCAATCATGTGATGAGGGACTTCATTCTGTTCTTCGGCTATCGGTTTTGCTGTGCCAATATCCAACCCTTTATAAATCTGCATAGAATCACAGGAGATAATTTCACCATTTAGATATTTTGCCAACTGAATGGCAAAAGCTGTTTTTCCGGATGCAGTAGGACCCACTACAGCGGCTGCCGGTATCAAAAAAATCACCTCATCTTCCAAACTGTTTTTCAATATCGTATTTTTTTATAAGCATAGTAATTGGCCTGCCATGGGGACAATATTTTATTTCAGGATTTGCCTCTAATAATTCCACTAACGCAATCAGTTCTTCATTGGTAGATTTGTTTCCGCCTTTTATCGCTGCACGACAGGCGATATTGGCGTAAAGCCATTCCAAATGTTCTGTGGTTAAATCTATTTTATTCTGCACTAAATAACCTGCAATTTCCTCTAAAGCAAAACTGACATCGGTTCGTTCCAAAAATACAGGTGCCATGCGAATAAGAATAATTCCCGGACCGAAATCTTCAATTTCAAAACCTATATTTTCCAATAAAACTTTATATTCCAATACCTTTGTATAAGCCTCTTTATCCAGAGAAACTGTAATCGGTTCTAAAAGAAGCTGTCCTGCACTTGCACCGGATTGTTTCTTGATTTTTTCATACAGCAATCGCTCATGAGCAGCGTGTTTGTCAATCAACATCAGTGCGTCAGAACCATATTGCAGAATGATATAGGTATCAAAAGCTTCTCCGATATAACGAGTGGTAACTGCAGATTCTTTCAGTTCTATCTCTTTTTGCTCTTCCCCTTCACTCTCCACTGTTATATCTGATTTTATGTTTTCCTTTATTTCCAAAGGAGAGGAAAAAAGAGCATCTGACTCTGTAAAGGACTGGGACCGTTTGCTATCATCCTCTATAAAAGGGATAAAACTCATAGCCTGTTCAAGTTTTTGAGGAATTGTTGGTTTTTCGATATTTTCTGACCGGCTATCCTTTAAGGAAGTCGTGGTTCCAAAATTCGGAAAAGTTTTCGACCTTTCTGTAAAGTTAAGCCGCTTGATAGGTTCAGGAACCTGATAAGGGGGATTTAAATTCATTTTTGTTTGTTCGGCTTTTTCTACAGGTGCTGTAGGGTTCAGTAAAGGCTTTTTAAATTCCATTACTTTTTTGGAATTATCCTGTGCCAAAGCGGATTTCACAGCATGATAAACTGCATCAAAAATAGGACGTTCATTGACAAAACGAACTTCTATTTTGGCAGGGTGTACATTTACGTCCACCGCTTCAAAAGACATCTCTAAGTTTAAAACACAGGCGGCAAATTTGCCAACCATAACCGTTCCCTTATACGCTTCTTCTAAAGCAACAGAAGCGGTTCTGCTTTTGATAAAACGGCCGTTAATAAAGAAATTTTGCATGCTTCGGTTTGGGCGGCTTGCAGTTGGCAAAGAAATAAAGCCGTTTACCTTTACATGATTGAGTTCATAATTTACCGGAAGCAAGGTTGAAGAGAATTCTTTCCCAAACACCGCATAAATGGCAGAAGATAATTTCTGGTCGCCGGGGGTATGCAGCTGTTCTTTTCCGTCACGAATAAATCGAAAAGATATTTCAGGATGTGATAAAGCTACTTTGTCTAAGATGCCGGCAATGGCATTGCCTTCTGTAACATCTTTTTTCAGAAATTTCATTCTGGCAGGTGTATTATAAAATAAATCTCGAATGATGATGGTCGTACCGTCAGGGCAGCCTGCTTCAGCAAACTCTTGCTCTTCCCCGCCGCTAATGCTGTATCGTACCCCAACATCACTTTCTTTTGTTTTTGTGAGTAGTTCCACTTTTGCAACAGCAGAAATGGAGGCTAATGCCTCTCCTCTGAATCCCAATGTAGCAATGGCGATTAAGTCATCCTGAGTACGAATTTTACTGGTTGCATGACGTAAAAATGCCGTAGGAACATCTTCTTTTGATATTCCTACGCCATTATCTGTTACACGCATGAAAGTATGACCCCCACCTCGAATTTCAACTGTTATGATGGTGGCCTTTGCGTCGATTGAATTTTCCACTAACTCTTTAATGACAGAAGCGGGGCGTTCTACTACTTCTCCGGCGGCAATAAGCTCTGCCACATGTTTATCTAAAAGTTTTATTTTAGGCATTCAGCACCTCATTCTACTTTAGCATATTGACCAGTTCAAATAATGTATTCATACATTCAATGGGTGTCAATGCATTGATATCAATATTTTTCAGTTTTTGTAACACTTCTGCATCTGTTGTTTCCATGGTTAGCTGAATCGGTTCTTCCTGAAAACGGCTCCCACCGCTGCGGGGGGAAAAAGCAAGGTCACCATTACATCATAA
>URPG01000331.1 GCA_900549675.1 uncultured Oscillospiraceae bacterium
CTCGTTCTCAGCTATAAAATTCAATATCCCGAATTCACCTCCAATTGTCACCGGCAAAATGCAAAGCTTGTGAGTGCCTTCTACCGGCAAAAAGCGGAACGGTTAATGTGCCGGATTCATCAAAGCTTGATAAAATCAGCTATTAAAAATTATCAAGACAGCCTTGAAAGCGGCAATCCTGTTCTCCCTTATGAATTGGTTTCCACTTATCAGCTTACAGAAAACTGCGGACATTTGATAAGCGGCTATACCGATTGTTACCAATTTACAGGCGGTGCTCATGGTAATACCATACGAAGCTCTGAAACATGGAATATTTCTAAAGGATGCCGGCTTTCTTTAACCGAACTTTGCGCCTGCGGATACAGCCAACTCTTACGTCAAATAAAGGCAGAAATTAAACGGCAAATCGCCTGCCAAAGTGAAAATTATTTTGACAATTATGAAGAACTCGTTGATCAGACTTTCAATGCCTGTCAGTTCTATGTTGAAAAAGGAAAAGTTGTCATCTATTTTCAGCAATATGATATTGCACCCTATTCCACCGGAATTCCCACTTTCCAAATTCCGGCTAACATCTGCTCTATTTGCCTATAAAAAGTAAGAGAGGACAATTTTTAATGTCCTCTCTCATTTTTCTAACATCTGTGAAATGTAATTCCTTAACCAATACAAAAAAGAGCACCGAATAATCGATGCTCTTGCGACCAAACCTATAAGCCGAGTTCTGTCTTGAACAGTCATCTATCTAGGCCGGATGTTGCCACCACGGCTCATGCCACCTTCTCGAAACGTGCCGGGCCGGCACAAAATGTTTCTCTGCGGTGTTGCTCCGAATAGGGTTTACATGGCCACACAGTCTCCTGTGTGCCGGTGAGCTCTTACCTCACCTTTCCACCCTTACCGAAATATCGGCGGTATATCTCTGTTGCACTTTCCCTAGGGTCACCCCCGGCGGCCGTTAGCCGCTACTCTTGCCCTGCGGAGCTCGGACTTTCCTCAGGCACTTGTTTTCACAATGTACCCGCAACTGTTCAGCTTGCTCGCATTTGTCATTGTAATATAAGAACAGCTTAAAGTCAATAGGATTGTTCTGACAGCAGTCTATTCTTTTCATCCCATAACTTTTTAGACAAATCCACATAAAATTTATGCGGATTTTCAAAGCGTTTGACTTCATCCCAAAGCGTGTCTAACTGTCCGGCACAATAAGAGCGAATGGCATTTAAGGCTCTTGGTGTATAAACACATTTTCCCTTTTCAAAAATCGGGGTCAGCAGCTTTACCGCCTTAAAGTTTTCCAAGACTTTTTTCTTCCAAGTGTGCTCAGGGTCAAAAATGGTATAGGGTTGTGTATCATCAATGGTTTCATCATGCAGCGTAATAACATCGGCGATTGCTTGGTCGGTTTCTCGATCAAACAGGCGCCAAACAGATTTAAAGCCGGGCGTGGTAATCTTCGTGACATTTTCACTCACTTTTATACGAGGAATAATTTCTCCGTCTTCTTCAACGGCGACCAACTTGTAAACACCGCCGAACACCGGCTCAGAAGATGAAGTGATTAATCTTTCTCCTACACCAAAAAGATCTACTTTTGCACCCTGTGTAATCATATCACGAATAATATATTCATCCAATGAATTAGAGGCACAAATCTTGCAGTCCTCAAACCCTGCCTCATCCAGCATTTTTCTTGCTTTTTTAGAGATATAAGTGATATCGCCGCTGTCAATACGAATGGCAGCAGGCCGGAAACCACGCGGTACCACCACTTCATTAAACACGCGAATAGCATTGGGCACGCCTGATTTTAAGACATTATACGTATCCACCAGTAAAGTGCAATTTCCGGGATACTCTTCTGCATAGGCTTTAAATGCCTCGTATTCAGTGTCAAACAGCTGCACCCAACTATGTGCCATGGTACCCGACGCAGGAACACCGAACAGCTGCTCCGTAAGCGTACATGCTGTACCGGCACAGCCACCGATATAAGCCGCTCTTGCTCCAAAAACAGCACCGTCAAAGCCTTGTGCACGTCGCGAACCGAATTCTAACACGGGACGTCCCTGTGCCGCACGGACAATTCGATTTGTCTTGGTGGCAATTAAGCTTTGATGATTAATACACAGCAACACCATTGTTTCGACCAATTGAGCCTGCATAACCGGACCTCTTACAGTTACAATGGGTTCACCGGGGAAAATCGGAGTGCCTTCGGGAATTGTCCAAACATCACAGGCAAACGTGAAATTTAAAAGATACTCTAAAAATTCTTCACGAAAAATATTCTTTTTTCTCAAAAAAGCAACGTCTTCTTCGCTGAATTCCAAATTTTTTAAGTACTCTACAAGTTGTTCCACTCCGGCCATAATCGCAAAGCCGCCTTTATCAGGCACTTTTCTAAAAAACATATCAAAATAACAGATTTTATCTTGAAAACCTTTGGCTAGATAACCATTGGCCATTGTAAGCTCGTAAAAATCAGTAAGCATCGTTAAATTATGTTTATTATTGTAAAAAATATTATGCATGGTTCCTCCTAGTGTATGGGCTAAAACTACAATAAATCAAAATAAGTGAAATAAGTCGCTAAAATAAAGGAAAATTTATGTTTTTATTTT
>URPG01000332.1 GCA_900549675.1 uncultured Oscillospiraceae bacterium
GCAATAATCCTGCCGATAAAGGTCAAATTCTTTTGACAGTTCAATGGAACGCTTGTATCCCTCTTTCTTTTTAAAGTCAGAGGGCAAATGCTGAATCCCTACTTCCTTCCCTATCTTTTCACCAATTGCATTTAAAACAGCTGAATTTTTCATAGGGCTTATGCTTAATGTGGTTGTATAATAATCACAATTCAATTTTTTAGCGTAATAAGCCGCTTCCCGCATTCTCAATTCATAACATTTATGACAGCGTTCACCGCCCTCACGGCTATTTTCCAACCCTTTTGCGATTGCTTCAAACTTTTCATTTTCATAGTCACAGGTAATCATCTTCACTTGATTTTGCAGTCCCATTTCCTCCACCAGACGAGAAAATTCCTGCCGCCGCTTTTCGTATTCCTCAAATGGCGCAATGTTGGGATTGTAAAATAAAGCATTAATTTCAAAATACTCTGTTATCTTTTCCAAAACAGCACTGGAACAAGGACCACAGCAAACATGAAGCAATAATTTCGGCTTTTGTGTTTTATCAAATGCTTGTATTAATGTTTCCATTTCTTTTGCATAATTTCTTTTTTGATTTTGCATAAATTTTCTAACTTACCTTTCTATCGACGTACAAAAATTCCTTGTTCTGATAAATATTCCTTCAGCTCCGGAATTGTAATTTCTTTGAAGTGAAATAATGATGCGGCAAGTACGGCGTCTGCTTTTCCTTTGTGAATTACATCTTTAAAATGCTGTAAATTGCCGGCCCCTCCTGAGGCAATCACAGGAATAGACACAGCCTCTGAAACGGCCTTTGTCAATTCAATATCATAGCCATTTTTGGTACCGTCGCAATCCATACTGGTCAAGAGAATTTCTCCAGCTCCTAAGCTTTCGATTTCCTTTGCCCAATCGATTACATTCTTTCCTGTATTGACTCTGCCGCCGTTAAGATAAAGCGTCCACATATCCTCCGCCTGTTTTTTAGCATCCATAGCGACCACCACGCACTGGCTTCCAAATGTTTCAGCGGCTTGCCGAATTAATGTGGGATCTTTTAATGCCGATGAATTGACCGAAACCTTATCAGCACCCGCCCTTAAAATTCGAGTGAAATCGTCTATCGTGCGAATACCGCCGCCAACCGTAAAAGGGATAAAGATGTTCTCTGCCACTTGTTTCACAATGTCAATCATAATTCCCCGGCTATCGGAAGACGCTGTAATGTCAAGCAGTACCAATTCGTCGGCTCCCTGAGCATTATAAACAACTGCGGCCTCAACCGGATCTCCGGCGTCACGCAATGCTACAAAATTGGTTCCCTTTACCACTCTTCCATCTTTTAAATCCAAACAAGGAATGATTCTCTTGGCGTACATTCATTATACCCCCTCAAACGTGCTGACAAAATTTTTCAGCATGATTAACCCAACCTCACCACTCTTTTCGGGATGAAACTGGCAAGCCCAAAGATTACCTTTTTGTACCGCAGCGTCAAATAAAACAGCATATTCTGTACGGGCAGAAACAACGGGTTCTTCTGCTTTTAAATAATAAGAATGCACAAAATAAACGTAGGCATTATCACTTATATTCTGAAAAAGTCCTGTTGAATTTGCAATTTGCAGTGCATTCCACCCCACATGCGGTACTTTTAGACCTTGGCCCGACGGAAACTTTTTAAATCCACCTTTTAAGATGCCTAAACCCCTGATTTCCGGTGATTCTTCACTTTTTTCAAACAAGACCTGCATCCCCAAACAAATGCCCAAAAAAGGCTTGTCTGCTGCTATCCAATCCTTTATAGCGCTGTCAAATCCACTTTTTTGAAGATTATGCATAGCATGTCCAAAAGAACCAACACCGGGCAAAAGAAGCGCCTTGCTGTTTTTTAACTCTTTTGGGCTTTCTGCCAACTGCACATCACAGCCAATAAAGCGTAGCGCATTTTTTACGCTTTGGATATTACCTGCGCCATAATCAATTATCGATATCACAAAATCACCTTTTTCATTTTGAATTGCAGCTTTCATTATTTCCTAAATTTATTACAAAATTGCTCCCATTTTTCCATGGTTGAAGGTTTACCATAATGATTTTTATACCGAATTAGCCATTCAGGATTAATTTTTTCCAAAATCACTTGCGGAACTTCATATTTGGAGGGATCTCGTTGATTTTTTAAATCTTCAATAATTTTTTGAAGTTGTTTGCTGGTGATATCCTCATACTCCATTTTTAAAGAACGATAGTTACCCTGCTTTGTAAATTTTATCGCGTATAGAAAATCAGCCCAAACAGAAAATTCTGTCAATTTCACAAATTTATCCGGTACATCTAATGTCAGTTTAACAGACGCTGAAACTTTCCCACTGGTATTTTGTTTGCGTCCTTTAATGACCCCAAAAATGGGGCATTCACAATCTAAATCTAATATTTCTATCAAAGCGGCATATTCTCTGCGAAAGGAAATACTGGGCTTTGCTCGATAAATGCGGCCTTTTTTCAATATGTTAAGAACGGCCTGTGACTGATACGTCTGAACGATCATCTCTATTCCCCTCTTGCGTTATCTTTTTTGTTGCCCAATTAAATAAATATGTGTCGAAACGCCCTTTATCATCTAATTTAATCAA
>URPG01000333.1 GCA_900549675.1 uncultured Oscillospiraceae bacterium
ATATACAATAAATAATTTGAATTAAAGAATATATATTTAAAATTCTCCAGTGTTGCTGATTTCGGAATAATCGAAGGCGATGTCGTAAACTCTGTTAACTCTTTAAAAGAACCTGAAAATACCCATATAATGGGCGAAAACATAATGAAAGCAATTAAAATTTTGAGCAGCATAATGAATGCTCTTGTCACAGTTTTTTTAGTTTTTACAGATGTCATACTTTTCTCCTCTCTTAATTTTCATAATAAACAGTTTTTTTGGATACAGCAAAAATCAGCAATCCAAAGCAACAGGCTACTAAAAATAAAATTACGGATAATGCGGATGCATATCCGACCTTCATATTACTGAAAGCCTCTTTGTAAATTAATAAGCTGAGCACTTGGGTGGCTCCGTTTGGATCTCCGTTTTCTCCTGTCAGAGGATACAGCAATGCAAAGGAACCGTTTAAGGCACTGATGCAACCCATAACAGAGTTAAACAGCACAATGGGAGAAATCATGGGGAGTGTAATACATCTGAATTTTCTAAACGCACTGGCGCCATCAATATCAGACGCCTCATAAAGTTCTTTAGGAACATCATTTAAACCGGAGCGGAAAGTAAGCATCATTTGACCTGTGTTATAAGTAAACAGCGTGATAAAGAACACTGCCATGTAAACCGTAGATGTATCATATAGCCAGTTTACCATAATATTTTTTCCTGTTATGAATGAAAGAACTGCATTTAAAAGCCCTGCTTCTTTTCCAAAAATTGTTCGGAACGCGTAGGCTAAAGCAACCGTTGGAATGACAGACGGCAAGAAATAAAAGAACTGAAAAAGTCCATTGGCCTTTTGCTTGTAGTTTAACAGCATTGCCAATATAATTGCCCATATTGTCGTAATCACCATCATGATAACCGTAAAAAAGATGGTTACTTTCAAAGAGTTCCAAAAAGTATCATTTTTAAACATATTGGTATAGTTGGCAAATCCAATATAATTTGACAACCCATTTAATTTTCGGTTTGTCAAGCTTACAGAGAACATAAACAAAACCGGAAATAAGGTAAAGCATAGAAAGCCAATAAACCAAGGCAGACAGAACGCGTATGCTGTAAGATTATTTCTAAGCTTTTTATGTTTTATCGGTTTTATCGCTTCGATATTTTTCATAAACCTTCCTCCTTGTTGAATTCTTTCTGATGATTAATGAAGCGGACTCTTTTTTATAAAAAGCCCGCTTAAAATCACTTGTCATTTATGTTGCTGTTTATAAAATTAATATCCAATTGTTTCTTTTGCGTACTGAGAAGCACTTTCCACTGCTTCTTCCGGAGTTTTTTGTCCTAAAACAGCGGCATTGAATTCACTTACAGCATTATTGGTAACACCGGAAGGCAAACAAGTGTATCCAAACACGCCTGCAGCGAGTGAATCAGTAACAGCATCCCAATTTTCAACAGTTGTTGCGCTCTCTACTTTCCAAGCACCTTTTTCGGCAAGAGAAGCGATAGCAGAGGGGTTTCCACTGGCTTTTGAATTGATTTCCTGTCCTTCTTCTCCCATTAAATATTCAATAACTTTAAAGGCGCTATCTTGATTTTGACTTTTGGCGTTAATGGTATAGAAACCTGTATGCAAAGTATTGTATTTTTTCTGGTCGGTCGGAAGTGTGGCAATATCCCAATTAAAATCAAGCTTATCACCATACGTACCGATATTCCAACTGCCTTGCCAGCTCATAGCAGCTTTGCCTGCGGCAAATAAATCAGCAGTATCAGAGGAAGGTGCGGGAGCAATTCCTTTTTCTGTCATTTCTTTGAAATCAGAAATAAAAGAAACAGCACCTGTTCCTATTTCCATTTTTCCGGTAGCAGGGTCATACACCTTATCTCCGGCCGCTCCGATGCCTGCCCACCATGTTTGTGTGTTTGGCAGTGCTGTTCCGTAAACTTCCGTTGTGCCGTCATCTGCTTTTTGAGTCAATTTCTCAGCGGCAGCCTTAAAATCATCATATCTCCAGTTGTTGTCCGGATATTCAATACCGGCAGCATCAAACATATCTTGGTTGTAGTACAAAATTTCTGTTGCGGCACACCAAGGCAGTCCATAAGTTCCGCCTAAACCTTCAGAAAGTTTATATACAGCATCGATAAAATCATCTGTTTTGATGGTTGATTGCTTTAAATAGTCATCCAAAGGAAGAATACCACCAACCTGCGCAAAGTTGGAAATATCATTTTCCCAAACCACATAAATATCTGTCGAAGTATCGCCTGTTGAAACCATTTGATTCAGTTTAGATGAATAATCACTTTCAGGGATAACCGTAACATTAACTTCAATTCCAGTTGCTTTTTCTGCCTGTGCATACATATTTAATGCTTCATCGCTGTTGGGCTCATTCCAAACCGCTACCGTCACTTTTCCTCCTGCAGCAGTATCTTCTGCGGGAACCGAGGCAGCTTGAGAAGCAGCGTCAGAAGAAGGAACAGAGCTAACCTTTTTTTCTGTTGCACTGCATCCGCTGAATACACCGCTCAGCATTACGACACTTAATAGTATCGCAGAAATTTTGGTCTTTTTCATCTTAATATCCTCCTAAATTATAAAAAATAAATTTATTTTA
>URPG01000334.1 GCA_900549675.1 uncultured Oscillospiraceae bacterium
CAGCTTCAACCCACTTTTTCCGCAGCGGTTATAAACCATTTTGTCATATCGTTTATCGCTTGCTTGATACATTTTTGCTCCTCCTTTTATGTTATCTTTGTTTAGATTACCATTATTCTCCGGTGAAAGTCAAGAAAAAATTGTAAATTTTGCTTGTATCACTTTTCATGCGGATAAAAGAACCCTGTGCCGGCTAGCTGCCGATACAAGGTTCTTTTTACAAATTATTTTTTTGAAAAGCGGCTGGCAATAATTCTTTCAGCGTCCACTCTTGAAATTCACCTTTATCTTTTACCAATAAAACAGGCATATCTTCCGGGCAAAACTCCGCTAACACTTGTCTGCAAACGCCGCAGGGCGGACAGCATTCCTGCGGTGTTTCACCTTGTTTACCACCTGCTACAGCAATCATTTTAAAATCGAATATTCCTTCACTCACAGCTTTAAAAATGGCCGTTCTTTCGGCACAATTCGTGGCAGAATAAGCGGCATTTTCAATATTGCAGCCGGTATAAATTTTCCCGTCTACTGTTAATATTGCAGCTCCCACGGCAAATTGAGAATAAGGTGCATAAGCCATCTCTCTGGCGGATAAAGCCTTTTGTGCCAATTGTATCTTCTTCTGTTCCATTTTTGCCTACCGCCTTTCTGTTTTTTATGCTGTCCCTTTTTCTATTACTGCCTGTAATTGTTCTCTTGTCGGCAAACCTTCATTATCACTTTTATGAGAAATTTGAATAGCGCCGAAAACGTTACCTCTAAAGGCCGCCTCCTGCAAATTGAGCCCTTCGACCAAAGCACTGATTACACCTGCGGCAAAACCATCTCCCGCACCAACGGTGTCTATCCTTTTTGCAACCGGAAAACCTTGGGAATATCCGCTGTCACCTTGATCTTCAGAATAGTATGCGCCATCCTTTCCTAACTTCACCACCACATAACGTACACCCATTTGATGATAATAGCGGGCAATTCCTTCGGCAGTTTCCTCCCCTGTCAAAAGAGCTCCCTCTTTGATTCCCGGCAAGATTAAATTGGCGTGAGATGCCAGTTCATTTAAGGTGGTAATCATCTTTTTCTCACTTGCCCAAAGCTGCGGACGCAAGTTGGGATCAAAGGAAATCGTCATCTCCAAGGCCTCCGCTCTTTCAATCAACCGCTTTACCGCAGATAAAGCAGAGTCTGATATGGCAGGCATAATTCCTGTCACGTGCAGCCATTCGCAGTCACTCAAGTCTAAATGATTGACATCCATAGCAGAAATAGAAGAAGCGGCAGAATTTTTACGGTAGTAGTAAATGTCAGGGTCACCGTTTTCTACTTTATTTTTCATCATAAACCCTGTCAGTTTATCTTCTTCTCTCAGCACCAATTCTGTAGAGATTTCATTCTTTTCCATGGCGGCTACAATTTTATCTCCTAAAGGATCGACTCCCAGTTTGGTGCAATAAGCAGCACAATGCCCCATGCGGCTAAGTCCCACCGCTACGTTATATTCAGCACCTGCTACCGCCGCTGTAAAGCTGTTAACTTCGCTGAGCGGTCCGGGTTCATTGGCGATAAAAAGTCCCATCGGTTCGCCTAAAAGTACAATTTTGCCTGCCATTTTTGCCTGTCCTCCTGTTAAATAGTGGTTTGAATCCATTCACAATTTCCCTCCAGTATAATTTTCCCCGCATTAGCCGGGATAAAAAGACTGTCACCCTTTTGGAAAGAAATTTCGGTGTCTTTATCTTTTAGTATTCCGTTGCCGTCCAAAACAACAACAGAGATGAAAGTGCTTTCATCTGAAACAAACTCAGTTTTGCCTTTACAGACAAAATGTTCTGTTGTGAAATATTTACAGGAGGCTAACAGTTTATGTTCCGCATCGCCGGTTTTATGAATGTCATCATTCCATTTGTTTGCTTTAACCGGTGACAAATTAGAAACGGCTAAAGCTTTTTCAATATGCAGTTCTCTTAAATTACCCTGTGCATCTTTCCTTGCATAGTCGTATACACGATAAGTTGTGTTGGAATTCTGCTGTATTTCACAGATTAATATTCCTGCACCAATCGCATGAATCGTACCGGATTCAATAAAAAATACATCACCTTTTTTAACCGGCACTTTATTCAAGACTTCTGTTACCGTATTGTTATTGATACGACGGCAAAAATCTTCTTTGCTGATTTCTTGATTTACCCCAAAGTATAAGAAAGAATCTTCTTCGCAATCCATGACATACCACATTTCAGTTTTGCCGTATTCTCCCTCAATATCCAACGCAAACTCATCACTGGGATGTACTTGGATAGAAAGAGGATTTTTAGCGTCAATAAATTTGATCAGCACAGGAAATTTTTCAAAAGCCGCGGCATTTTTACCTAAGATTTCTTTACCGCACTGTTCAATATATTGGGAAAAGGTTAAACCGTCATACACGCCGCCTGCAATTATACTTTCACCGTCGGGATGAGCCGATAGTTCCCATGTTTCTGCCAGCGGATTCATGTCGCAGTCTTTCCCGTATTGTTCTTTTAATCTCGTGCCGCCCCACAAATAATCTTTACAGGCAGGTTTCAATTTCTGTATCATTTTATCCC
>URPG01000335.1 GCA_900549675.1 uncultured Oscillospiraceae bacterium
CATAGAAAAATACCGCCGGAGAGCATATCGGAACTCTCTCAGCGGTTAAAAAATACCTTGCTTCGACTGATAGAAGAAGGATATATGTACTTTGGTGCAGGCGGAGCGTTGGGATTTGACACACTTGCAGCACAATGCGTTTTGTCTCTGAAAAATCAGTATACCCATATCAAACTGATTTTAGTTTTGCCTTGTATCACTCAGACAAAAGGCTGGAGCGAAAACGACATAGCGATCTATGAGGAAATCAAAAGTCAGGCAGATAAAGTTGTATATACTTCTCGTGAGTATTCAAGAGGCTGTATGTTTAAGAGGAATCGCCATTTGGTTGATTGCAGCAGTGTTTGTGTAGCATATTTGACGCAGGAGAAAGGTGGAACGGCATACACGGTAAATTATGCGAAAGAACACGGGCTTACTTTTTATAATATTGCAAATATGATCTAAATACAGAACTATCCTAATCAAATGTTTTATTGCTGATTTTAAGTAATATCATTGTGAACGCAATGATTTTCTGATATAATAAACGAAAGTGTTATGTCAGGAGGGATTCAAGTGATTATCAGTTACAAGAAATTATGGAAACTACTTATAGATCGAGATTTGCTCAAAAAGGATTTAATTGCAATGTCCGGTATTAGTCCATCATCTGTAACAAAACTGGGACACAATGAAAATGTCAACACGGCAGTTCTTATTAAAATCTGTCAAGCATTAGAATGTGACCTTTCTGATATTTGCGAGTTAGTATCGGAAGATACTGTGGACTAAGCGATAAGTAATTTACGGAGGTTAAATATGATTGTAAAAAATCAATATCCCATATGTGAATTTGATACCAATAAAAATCCCATCATTCACCCGACAAGCTTTTTAACGGAAAGCCTTCCGAAAAAATGTGTAATTACCTACTTGAGGAAGGAATTAGAGCAATTTGTAGAAGAAAACAAGCTTCCGATCATTGGTTACCTTAACTCCGAGGTGTTTGATATACCGATTTATGAATACGCAACTGATACAGACAGACTTTGCATTACAATGGCGCTTTGCGGAGCGCCGGGCGCAGCAGTAGCCCTTGAAGAATTATATGCTATGGGGTGTGAAACATTTATCGTTTGTGGCGGAGCAGGAGCTTTAACCAATGACAGTAAGGTTGGAGAGATCATTGTCCCGGTTTCTGCGATTCGAGATGAGGGAACATCTTATCATTATTTAGCGCCCTCCCGTGAAATAGAATGCCATAAAGAGACCGCCCGAAAGGTTGTTTCATACTTAAAAGAAATGGAAGTTCCATTCAAAACGGGAAAGACTTGGACAAGCGACGCCATATACCGGGAAACTCCAGATATGATCGAGCGCAGACGAAACGAAGGGTGTATAACGGTGGAAATGGAAGCAGCGGCTTTTTTTGCTGTATCTCACTATTATCATATTCCGCTTGCGCAGCTATTGTATGCAGGTGATGATGTAAGCGGTGAGGAGTGGGATTCTCGAAACTGGAATACACAAAAGAATATACGATATGAATTACTTCGCATTGCGATCGAAATTGTAAAAAAACTGTAATTATGAAAGGTACAGCGATGATGATAGAGATTGAAAAGGATTTCCCACAGTATTTTAAACCTGCCTATCCGGAGGAATTTGAACTATTTTCCCATTTTGAAGTAACGGCAGGAATACCGACCGTTCTGTTTGCAATTACCACTTGGAAAGAAAACGGCAAGCCGAATGTGTGCTTTCATTCTTGGAGTTGCTTCCACGGAGATAAGACAGCCTTCTTCGCTGTGATGGGTAACTTGTACAAACATACGCATACCTATGCCAATATCCAAAGGGAAAAATGCTTTTGCATTAACTTCCTTCCGATAAGCTATTATGATAATTTGGTAAATACCATTCATCACAACGAAATAGACGATGACGAATTTGCGGCAGGAGGCTTTTCGATTGCCAATGCCAAAACGATTCACGCACCTGTAATCAATGAGGCGTTTCTCAGTATGGAATGTACTTTGAAAGAGATACAGGATTTAAGCGGCGCTGGAATTACCGCTATGGTGATCGGACAGGTACAGCATATTTCTGTGGAGGAAGCATATGCACAGGGGTATGCACAGCGATATAGTAAGGACGGATTTATGATGTTGATTCCTGCACCACAAGACCTTGTTACCGGAGAGCCGAATCAATCTGCGATTGCAACAGTACATATCAAAAAATACGATTGATTTGGGAAAGGAAGTGTGAAAATAGTAACTGCAAATATAAAAACGCTTAACAGGACAGCACTACCTATGCGGTCAAGGCAGAAAGCTCTGGAGGAACAAAATGGATAATAAGAAGATCGTAAAATATTTTTATGAAGTGATTGTTTCTGAAAATATGCTTGATAAACTGTCTGAGTATATATCGGAGGACTGTATATTCAGAATAGGAGAAAAAACTACTTTCGTAGGCGTGGACGGAATGAGACAGCACCTGATGGCTTTGAAAAAAACCTATCCTGACTACACAATGAAGATTCTCCGCCAATATGAGGAGGATGACTATGTTATTTCAGAGTATATTATGAGAG
>URPG01000336.1 GCA_900549675.1 uncultured Oscillospiraceae bacterium
AATAAAATTTTTAATATTTTAGAAAATTAAGAAGAAATGGGGTCACTACCAATGAAAATCATTCAATTAGAATACTTTTCTGCCGTTTGTCGTTATCACAGTATTACACAAGCTGCACAAAAGCTTTATGTCACACAGCCTGCAATCTCAAACGCAATTCGAGAACTGGAAAAGGAATTTTCTATCAGTTTGTTTAGCCGTACAAAAAATCATATGGTTTTGACAAAAGAAGGGGAAGAATTTTACCAAAAAGCAAGTGTACTTCTTAACAATATTCATGAGACAACCTCAGAGCTTTATGACCTTGGAAAGCAGATTACCCCCATCCGAATCGGCATTCCTCCTCTTTTGAGTACAGTCTTTTTCCCTGATATGCTGACTGCTTTTTATAAAAAATATCCAAATATCCCCGTTGAGCTTTTTGAATACGGCTCTGTACGTGCCGCCAATCTGGTTTTAGATGATGTATTGGATCTGGCGCTCGTCAATCTGAATTTTTATGAGACTAATAAATTGAATTCTTGTCAGCTTCTTTCTGACAAGCTAATGTTCTGTATCTCCAAGAGTCATCCTCTCGCGAAAGAAAAAAGTATATCAATTGAAATGTTAAAAGATGAGCCTCTAATCAAAACCATACGTTGCTTTCACTTTTTGATACAATCAAAGTAAAGCCTCATGTAATTTTAAATGCCAGCCAACTCTATACAATTCAGGCATTTGTCCGTGAGAATCTAGGAGGAGCTATTCTCTACTCTTCGCTCCTCAAAAATATGAACGACGTCAAGGGAATACCAATCGCTCCTACAATCTCACAGGAAATTGGTCTCGTATGGCAAAAGGGCAAATATCTAAACAGCCGCACTGAACAATTTATTGCTTTTACAAAAGATTTTATGGAAAGTCAAAAATAAACCTTCTGCTTCTAAAGTCAATTGTTACAATGAAACTGTCCACCTGCAAAACAAATTACAAAACTAATTTTCTGACTGAAGTGCGTCAAATCCAGTCTCTCTTGTTCTGATCTTCAGCGCACTTCGAATTTCATAGCTGAATATTTTTCCATCCCCCACTTCTCCCGTATACGCCGCTTTCTGAATTGCCTCAATAGTCTTTTTCTCCCATTCCTCAGAAGATACTACAATCTCAAATTTGATTTTTGGAAGCATCATAACATCTACCTCCATTCCACGCACAACGCTTTTATATCCTCGCTGAGAACCGCAGCCCATAACCTGCGACACAGTAATTCCGTTTACCTGAATAGCATTCAATGCTTCTTTTACATCCTCAAGCTTTTCTTCTCGAACGATTGCTTCTATTTTAATCAACATAATCTGCTCTCCTTCCTTAATCCAATCCATTGAAAGACGGATATGCATTTTCACCATGCTGGGAAATATCTAATCCTACTTTTTCCTCTTTTTCGCTTACTCGAAGCGGTGTAAAAATTCTTACAATTGCCGCACAGATTAATGTACCCAAAACTGCAATCACAATTGTAATCAAAATTCCGATTATCTGTGCACGGAACAGACGAAAATCACCGAATGCTAAGCCATCCCACTTGGCCACGCTGTTAATAGAACTTTTTGCAAAAATTCCGGTTGCAAGTCCGCCCCAAATTCCTCCTATTCCATGACACCCAAAGGCATCAAGCGCATCATCTATTTTTACCCGCTCCTTAATAAAGCCGACTCCAAAATAACAGATTGGACTAACGAGTGCTCCAATAATAAATGAAGACCAAATCGGTACAAACCCGGCTCCCGGTGTAATTGCAACAAGCCCAACCACAAGACCGGTAGAAGCTCCAACCAGTGTTGGTTTTCCTTCTTTCAGAACATCAATCAACATCCAGGACAGTAATGCGGTCGCTGCAGATACCGCAGATGTCATAAATGCATGTGCAGCCAGCCCATTTGCTCCGAGTGCACTTCCTGCATTGAATCCAAACCATCCAAACCATAAAATCGATGCCCCAAGGACAACAAACGGAATATTGTGAATCCGGTAAGTCGTATGTTCATATCCTCTTCGTTTTCCAATTAAAACAGCAAGAACCAGTGCACTGATTCCGGAACTTATATGGACCACGTCTCCGCCGGCAAAATCTACTGAACCGATTTCAGCCAGCAAACCGCCCTCACCCCACACCATATGTGCCAGCGGATAGTAAACAATAACCGACCAAAATATTACAAAGAAAAACAACGCCTTAAATTTCATTCTCCCTACAAGTGCACCCGTAATCAATGCCGGCGTAATCATCGCAAACATCATCTGAAATGCCGCAAACACTAAATGCGGAATTTTTTCAGAATATGGTCCCGTTTCCATACCAATATCTGAGAAAGCAAACCATCTAAAATCGCCGATTATACCTGCATGATTTCCACCAAATGCGAGTGAATACCCAAATAAAACCCACATTACAACCGAAATCCCCATAATAGCCACACATGCCATCATCGTGTTCCCTACATTTTTACGTCTGACTAACCCGCCGTAAAAAAATGCTAAACCTGGTGTCATAAAGAAAACCAATGCCGTCGAAATCATAACAAATGCTGTGTC
>URPG01000337.1 GCA_900549675.1 uncultured Oscillospiraceae bacterium
TCTATAAAACTTCAGACATAAAAACACACTCTGTCAAGAATAAATTGACAGAGTGTGTTTTTATGTAAGACTCAATCTTTCTTTTCAAAATCCCGATAAAGTAGACTGGGTTGAATGCCGGTATTATTCTGATATTTGCCGCTTTTATAAGGTTCATAATCACCGTGAATATCATGATAATAGATTTGGCAAATCTCTACATTAGGATAGATTTTAATAGGCTGAATGCAAAAAATCTCCAACGTCCAATAACCGGCAAAGCCTACGTCACCAAAGCCGGCGGTTACATGAATAAAAATGCCCAAACGTCCGATAGAAGAACGCCCCTCTAACATAGGTACCATATTTTCTGTTTTAGTGTATTCGTTTGTACGCCCCAAATATAGCTTATTGGGTTGCAATATTAATCCTTCGTCAGGGATAATAATCTTCTTAGCCGGGTTGGGAATCTTCATATCCAGCGTGTCTTTTTCATAGACCAGAAGTTCATTGCAAAGAGAAAGATTATAACTGTTTGGGTTTAAGCGTTTGGGGTCATAAGGCTCGATAATTATATCTTTGCCAATGTTTTTTTCGATTTCTTTTCCTGAAAGTATCATTTTTAGCCTCACAATTTGATAATATAAAAAATTTAACTGATTAGTTTTTAGTGCTCGCATTTAGCGGCATCTATCGCTAAAACAATCATAAGCGAAACGAGGGTGTTTTCGGGCTGTACCACATCAATTACGTAGGTATCCGTCCAATTGAAAATCTGTTTTTCTGCACGCATAATGGCTTGGCCTTGGGTATTAATGACTTGATAATCCCATTCCATCCAATCACCGCTGACTTGCCAATCGTAACAATCTAAGATAAAAGAGGGCCTGAAAAAAGTGAATTCCTTCCGAATTTGTCCCACATATTGATCTCCAAAGTACATGGAAAATCGAGGCATTAAATGGAAAACTTCTTCTTTTAAAGTGCCTACATGATTTCCAAATGCATCATAAATTTCTAAAAGATGACCCCAACTAAGTTTGCCCTTTACTACAAAGACAACATTGCCGGTTTCATCATAAATATCATAACTATCGAACCAAGAGAACATGCGTTGTTTAAAGAGTAACTTCATGTCAAAACCTTTCTTAGAGAGGATTGGTCACATCGTTTCAGGAACAGATACGTTAAACATGGTAAGCACATTTTTAATGACAGATTGCGTGGCTGTACAAAGGAAAATTCTAGCTTGCATTAGCGATTCTTCCTCGCCTTTGACACGGCAGGCATTGTAGAATTTATGAAATAAAGTTGCCAGATTAATCACATATTTGGTAATGACAGAAGGATCTAATTTCGTTGCAGAACGAATAATTTCATCTGTATAAATTGAAAGATGACGAATTAATTCCGTTTCTTCCGGTGCTGTCAACAGAAGAAGTTCTTTTTCTGTGCACTTTCTGGGTGAAATACCGTCTTTCGCTAAATTACGAAGGATACTGCAAATTCTAGCGTGTGCATATTGAACGTAATATACGGGATTCTGCGCATCCTCTTTCACGGCTAAATCTAAGTCAAAATCCATCGCGATATTAGGTTCATGGGTGTTAAAGGTAAAGCGGACCGAATCTCTTGATACTTCATCAAGTAAATCTGTGAGTTGAATTGCTTTGCCGGTTCGTTTGCTCATCCTTACCGTTTCACCGTTACGGACCAAATTCACGAGTTGATATAAGACAACTTCAAGCTTATCGCCGTTTTCGCCTACGGCATCCATAGCGGTTTTCATTCTGGCAACATGGCCATGGTGATCAGCACCCCAGCAGTTGATTAAACGAGTAAAACCTCTGGCAAATTTATTGCGGTGATAAGCCACATCTACAATAAAGTAAGTAGGATTTCCATTACTGCGGATAATCACTTCATCTTTTTCTCCACCTAAAGCAGTTGCTTTATACCAAACAGCACCATCTTTTTCATAGGCGAGATTTTTATCTTTTAAAATTTTTACGGTTTCTGCAACTGCGCCGCTTTTGTGCAATTCACTTTCAAAAAACCATCTGTCATAATGAATGCCATAACGGGCCATGGCGTTTTTCATGTTTTCAACATTTTTAGGCAAAACATAATCGGTCAAGGCTTTGCGGCGTTCTTGCTCGCTCACTTGTAAAAGAGAATCTCCATGTTCTTCAATATAGTGACGCACATGTTCGATAATGTCTTCTCCATGATAGCTGTCCTCGGGCATTTCAGGAGCTTTTTCTGGGTTTAATTGCTGCTGATAACGGATGTCGAGAGATAGGCCGAGTTTTTCCAGTTGGTTCCCGGCGTCATTCACATAGAATTCTTTGCCGACCTCAAAACCGGCAGTTTGCAGCACGGCGGATAAGCAATCGCCTAAAGCACCGCCTCTTGCATTGCCAATGTGCATGGGCCCCGTCGGATTGGCAGAAACAAACTCGACTAAAACTTTTTCTCCGCCGCCGAAGTTGCTTTTACCGTAATTCTCTCCACTGTTGTGAATTTCCATTAAGGTGTGAGCGTAAAATTTGGCGTCATAGAAAAAATTGATAAAACCCGGTCCGGCTACTTCA
>URPG01000338.1 GCA_900549675.1 uncultured Oscillospiraceae bacterium
AAAATAGCGGTGTTGATTTTGTCCTGTTAAGAGTGGGATATCGTTATTTTAAAACAGGTGAAATTATCATTGATACGCAGTTTTCAGACAATATCCAAGGAGCTTTGGATGCTGGTTTGGATGTAGGAGTGTATTTTTTCTCACAGGCAATTACAGAACAAGAGGCTATAGAAGAAGCAGAAACCGTTCTGCAGCAGATTAAAAATTATCAAGTAAAATATCCAGTTATGATTAAATGGTATGTTCCCACAAAAGTAGAGAATGAGAGCGAAGTGCGCACCAAAGGGTTGGCGGCTGAAGAAATTACCAATTTGGTGGATGTATTTTGTAAAAAGATAAAATCAGAAGGATATACACCCGGTTTCTTTGCAAATAAGACGTCAGGATATGAAACCTTAAATCTCAGTAAATTGGCAGAATATGATTTATGGTATTCTGAATATCAAGCTTCTCCTGCTTTTTACTATGATTTTAAATTGTGGGAATATTCCTCGGAAGCCAAAGTGGCCGGTGTAGAAGATACGGTTGAGATGTGCATTGCCCTTAAGAGTTATCATTAGGAGGCAATGGTATGAGAGATAATAAGGTTTTGGAATTTGTTAAAAGAATCAACTGGCATTGGCTGAAATGGCGTTTAGCGGCTTTCTTGATTATTATCGGAGTAATTTTGATTGCTGTTGCCTTATGGAAACGCCCTAATGTCTTTAATTTGGATCGTTCGGATTCACTGGTTCAATTAGAGCAGAAAACAAAAATTTATCATTATGATCCCTATAAAGAACAAAAGATTTTGATACCTGATTTTTCGGTTGCTCGCAATACATATGATGTAAATCAGTTTTCACAAAATGAGCAGGGTTTTATTACGTATCCCAATGCAAAAACAGGAATTGATGTTTCCAGCCATCAGCAGCAGATTGATTGGAAAAAAGTAAAGCAAAGCGGTATAGATTTTGCTATTATTCGAGTTGGATTGCGTGGTTCTACCGAAGGTGGTATTTTTATAGATGATTTTTTTCATGAGAATATGCAAGGCGCTATTGCGAATGATATTAAAGTAGGTGCCTATTTTTTCTCGCAAGCGATATCAACAAAAGAAGCCATAGAAGAAGCAGAATTTGTTTTAGAAGAAGTTAAAGATTATACTTTGAGTTATCCCATTGTTTTTGATTGGGAAAATGTCATTCACAGTGAAGATGCCGAACCTCCTCGTTCCAATGCCGTAACACCGGAAGAGGTTTCTGCTTTTGCAGCCGCCTTTTGTGAAACCATAAAAAATGCGGGAGAAATTCCTGCTTATTATGTGAACAAAGAATTAGGCTATAATGGCTTAGATTTAGAAATGTTAGAACCTTATGATCTATGGTATGCAGAATATCAACCCAAACCCAGCTTTTACTATCATTTTGATATTTGGCAGTATACAGAAAACGGTAAGGTGCCGGGGATATCGACGGATGTTGATATTAATCTGAGTTTTAAGGAATATAAAGAATAGAATATAGGGAGATGGATAGGAAAACACAGGTTTGGGTGATACCGATGACCTGTGTATTTTCTGTTCTTTAGATGTCCATAGGGAGGAAATAAAATGCTGATAACTTGCCGGTTTTTTGCAAGAACATTGTCCAATGAAGAAACAATTCAAGTCATTCTGCCGGATAGACTGAGAAAAAATACAGGAGAAAAAGCACCCGTATTATATCTTTTACATGGATTATTAGGAAATTATACGGACTGGAACCGTTATACAGCGCTGGAGCGTTATGCAAAGAAATATAATATTGCGATTGTAATGGCTTCTGCGCAGAATAGTTTTTATCATAACTTGCCTGGCGGAAAAAATTATTTTGATTATATTGCAAGAGAACTGCCGGAATATGTTTGCAGTATTTTACCGATTTCTGAAAAAAAGGAAGATAATTTCATAGCAGGATTATCTATGGGAGGCTATGGGGCCCTTTATATTGCCTTAAAAAATCTTGATAAATTCAGTCATGTCGGCTGTTTTTCAGGTGCTGTAGATTTTTATGAGAGTATTCGTTCCGGAAAGTACCAAGATTTAAATCCTCTCCCCACGGATGAGAATCCCTTTGAAGTGTTTGATGACATTGACGAAAGCAGTGATTTATTTTTTATCTTAAAGAATCTCAATAGAAAAAAATTGCCTCCGATATTTATCAGTTGCGGTAAACAAGATTATATTTATGATGAATTTTGCAAAATGAAAAATACATTGACAAAGTTAAATGTAAAATTCTTTTCACAAGAAGGTGACGGAAACCATGATTGGGATTACTGGGACAAACAAATCCAAGACTTTTTGGAATGGTTACCCATAGATAAAATGAATTAATATCGAATTTTCTATTCAATTAGTTAAAAAAATATTGTCTGTAAATGCGTTATGCTTTACAGATTCAAATGCTTGATAATACTAAGATTTTTGATTTTCTCAAAAGTTGAAAGCGGAAATTTCAGCGAATTTCGCAAAGTTTTATCAAAAAAGGTATTGTGTGTAAAGTGAATTAGCTTTATGTATTTTTTATTTTGAAAAATTAAAATT
>URPG01000339.1 GCA_900549675.1 uncultured Oscillospiraceae bacterium
TATAAATCGGAATGAAATGATTTTAAATTTACACCTAATTATATATTTTCTTTAACATTATATAGGTCCTTTTTAGAATAAAGAAAAAGGATAATTATTCTAGTAAGTCATTATGTTGAGTCATAATTCCCTGTATAAGCAATAAAAAAACAAGCTTATATCAAAAGATACAAGCCTGTATAAATTTTTACCGTCATAACAATATATCGCCGTAAGAAAAAAGCGCCCGTTCTTCCGCTCGAATCCTTACATGATTAATTTCATCAAAATGTTCTAACAGCATATGTACAACCGGGCCGGAAATGCCCTCCTGTGCAACCATGTGATTTAAAATCATTTCCGTTTTTTCCCTGCTCATTCCCGCACGATATGGCCTGTCCTCTGTAATCGCAGTAAAAATATCTGCTACTGCCATGATTCTGGCGGCCAAGGTAAGAGATTCTGCAAAAAGACGGAAAGGATATCCCCGGCCATTCAGTTTCTCATGGTGATAGGCACCCCACTCTGCTATTTCATGATAGCCCTCAATCATGTTCATCAATCTATAGGAATAATAGCTGTGACTTTTCATGATATCAAATTCAATTGTACTTAGTGAACCCTGTTTTTCCAAAATTTCTCTTGGAATGGCCAGCTTGCCGAGATCATGCAGATTGCCGGCAATTCTCATTTTTTTACAGTCATTCTCTGAAAAACCGAATAATTCCGCTAATTTTACCGCAACAGAAGATACACTGGCTGAATGTCTTGCTGTAAAAGGACTTCTAAAATCGATAATTTTTGCAAAAATACCGGTTAATTCCACTGTTTCGTCCAACGTAATGCGAAGGGTCCTTAAGGCTAAATCTTCCACTGTATTCGAAAAATTTTGCTCATACATTAAATCCAGCCAAAAAGATTCTGTTTTTGAAACTGTCAAAAACGCTTTGGCGGCATTTGGTTCAAAGACCATGCCTGCCTGGCTCTCCACAATCTCTCTAATCAATTTGCTTTGTGTAATAATATTTTCTTTTTGGTTGATTTTTACTACCACACGATCTGCCAAGTGAATAAGATGAGATAGATAGGGAACTTTCTTACCGCAGAAAATATTATTTTCACCATTCTTCCACGGAACATGATGAAACCGTATTACCTGCGCTACCTGATTCAAAAGATAAAAGTCTTTCAGTAAATCTGCTCCTATAAAAGCATGAACGTGAATGTCTTGACTTTTTTCTTCTTCAAAGTCTAAATTGTCATGCAAAGACAACGAGCCTACATCATGCAGCATAGCCGCTAAGACAACGATTCTTTTTTCTTCTATAGGCAAAGCTAACTGTTCGGCTAAAAAATAAGTTACATAGGCAACCTTTTGATGGTGATAGGCAATTTGCGGATTCATTAAATCAACCGCTTTGGTAATTGCTGCAATGTGGTCAAATAGATTTGAAAAATATTTACCGCTGTAAGACATCAGACATTCCCCTGTTTTCACTTGCTATCTTGCTTTTTTATTTTTTCTCTTGACTTCATACATTCTTTCATCTGCCAAATGAATCAGCTCATCTGCATTATATTGTTGCTCTTTCACGGTGACAACTCCTATGGAAACCGTCACTGAAAATTCTCTGTCATCAATTCTAATTACGTTTTCTTTTAGCGCCGCAGTCATTTGTTCGGCCATTTTTTCGGCCTCTTCTTGGTTTGTCTGATTCAAACAAACAAAAAATTCATCTCCGCCGTATCTTGCGACCCAATGTTTCTCGCGGTTTATATATTTGCGCAGGCAATTCACAACGTATTTTAATGCTTTATCTCCTGCGGCATGACCAAGCGTATCATTAATCACCTTCATATTGTCAATATCAATAAACAAAACTGAAAGGGGTGTTTTGTCTACGGTGGATTTTACAATATCCACCGGTAAACGGTCATCCAAAAATAAGCGATTGTAACAGCCTGTCAGGTGATCAATCACCACCATATGGTTTAAATCACGAACAACATTAAAAATGGGTTGACTGTCGTTATAGTCCCCCAATCCAATCAGCATACTGTCTGTAGCATCTTTGAGAAGCTCTATAACCAATGCCCTGCCTTTTACGGCAATCGGCAAGGCGGTGACCATTAAAATTTTATTCTTAGTCTGTTCCAATTTCATGAAACTTTTATTGCTGCGATAGGCTCTCACCGAGATACAATTATCGCAGATTCTGCTGTTCTGCCAATAGTTGTAACAAATTTCATCCAAACTTTCTCCTTTAGAATCCAGAACAGTTTTGGATATGGGGTCAACCAAACGCACCGTATCATACATGGTTCTAAAAAAATCGAGTTTATCCGCAAATTGATGCAAAGTCATTTTTCCTGTTTGCACATCGAATACCACCTTATGTTTTTTCCTTATGTTTTTCCTTGTTTTTTCCTTTTTGAAACCTCTAAAACTGCTGAAAAAATTTTTCCCTCCTCTTTTTATTTTGCAGTTTTACCTGTTCTATTTTGCAGTTCTGCCTGAACTGTATGCACATCAGTATTTTATTCTTTACAATAAATTTAAATTTAAGCGCGA
>URPG01000340.1 GCA_900549675.1 uncultured Oscillospiraceae bacterium
GATAAATGAAATAATGAACAGAAGAACCAGTTCAAGGACTAAAACAATCTGCTGCCAATGCAGGGCAGACGGTGAGTGTTTCCAGAAACGTATTTTTTCCACGATAAAAACGCCCACCATAAAAAATAAAATAGGAATAAGATAAAACAAGGCTTGTTTAAAGTTTCTCTCAGTCAGATTTATAACCAAAAAGACCATGTTGCCGGTTTGTGCGTTGGCTAGTACACCGCCGCGCAGTACATACGTGTAAGCGTCGAGAAAACCGCCTACAACGGCCAGTAAAGCCGAAACCAAAAAGGAATCGGCTTTTTGATGTGTTTCTGTCACGTTCATAGTGGTAACTTCCTTTAAGAAGTGTAATAGCTTTTATAATCTTCTAAATTTTTTTGATGTTTACGAAAATCACTGGGGAGCATGGCGTATAAATCTAAATCCAAAATGCCTTTATCCGGCCAAAGAAAACCTTCACGGATAGTTCCTTCCTTTACAAAACCACAGCGTTCCAATAAACGTTGTGAGCGCAGGTTGTTGGGCATAATGAACGCCTGTATACGGTTTACTTCAATGTAATTAAATAAATAATCGGTTATACAATTGAGTGCCGCGGTGGCATATCCTTTGCCGCTAAATTCGCGATTTAACATAAAAGAAAGAGAAAGAGCGTTAATTTGTAGATTTATATCTGTGATTTCCAAAAGACCGATTAACTGATTTAAGCTGTCATTTGAAAAAATACCTAGCGTGATGGATTTTTTTTCCCGAAAATTGAAGTGAATTTGCTTAATTTTAGTTGCCGCTTCTGCTATGGAGGTTGAGGCAGAATCAGGATTATATTGGAAATTATCGTCATCGCTTAAGATTTGCCATAACGATTCTAAATCTGATTCAGCAATTTGGCTCAAAGTCACCTTTTCACATTTTAAAAAGGGCCATGTAGAAAAAAGCAAATTGGTTTTCAACAAAATCACTCCTATTTGTTTAAAGTTTGATTCAATAAATCAAGCGGATTGGCAATGGCCGGTACACCGGGGACCTCTCCAAATCCATAAGCGGCATGGATAAACGGGACACCCGCCGCAGTGGAGGACTCATAATCCCATATTGTATCACCGACGTAGACGGGGTTTTTCAAATGGTTGCGGGTTACAACAAGTTTAATGTTTTCCCCTTTAGAGAGTCCGGTTCTTCCCGCACACTCAATGTCAACAAAGTATTTCTCCATGTGATGAGCGTGCAAAAAGCTTTCGATATAACCGTCATTGCAGTTGCTGACAATGATTAGTTTTGCGTGAGCCGAGAGTTCTATCAAAGTTTCTTCCAAACCGGGGTAAAGAATCGCACCATGCTGATTGAGGTATTCAAGTTCGGCAAGACAGGCTTTTTCCCATAGCGGTTTGGCAACTTCCCATGATAAATCAGGAAAAAGTTTTTTCATTAAAGGTTCCGGTTCAAGTCCCATAACACCTTCATAATCAGAAAGGCTCGGCAAGGTATGAATAAACGGAGTATTAGAGAGCACGGGATTCCATGAATCGGCAATTGCGGGAACTGCATTCCAAAGCGTGCCGTCTAAGTCAAAAATGTAGCTGTCATATTTCATAAATAAATTCCTCCGGGTTAACATTGCGGCTTGTATCAGTGAAGTGATAGGGTGTGCGCTGGTAGACATAGTAGTTCAGCCAGTTGGATACCAATAAATGGGCATTGCTCCGCCAAGTGAAAGGAGGCGTTTTTGTATGATCATTATCAGGAAAATAATGATAAGGGATTTTAGGGTTTAAACCTCGGTTTACATCACGGAAATATTCCTTCGCCAATGTATCTCGATCGTATTCCGCATGACCTGTCACATAGAAGGCGCGACCGTTCTTCTCAGCAACAATGTGAAGACCGGCTAAATCGGATACCGAAAGCGGAATTAAATCGGGTACCTTGAGAACGTCTTCCATTTTAATTTCAGTGTGGCGTGAATGCGGGGCAAAATAGTTGTCATCAAATCCTCTCATTAAAGGATGATAGGGGTTTAGGACAGAATGGTTATAAATTCCGCTCAATTTTTCAGTTAACGGATATTTTTGAATGCCATGATGATAATATAAGCCGGCTTGTGCGCCCCAACAAATATACAGTACAGAGTAGACATTGGTTCTGGTCCATTTCAAAATTCTTTTCATTTCTTCCCAATAATCCACTTCCTCGAAAGGAAGATGTTCGACAGGTGCACCCGTGATAATCATACCGTCATAACGATTTTTGTTCACATCACTGAATTGTTTATAAAAAGTATTCAAATGAGAAGCACTGGTGTTTTTGCTGACATGAGAAGCAGGATGAATAAAATCAATTTCAATCTGCAAGGGTGAATTACTGAGCAGCCGCAAAAGCTGTGTTTCAGTTTCTATTTTTGTGGGCATTAAATTTAAAATTAAAATCTTTAGCGGTCGTATATCTTGAACAGCAGCACGTTCTTGCGTCATGACAAATATGTTTTCAGACTCAAGAACTTCTATGGCCGGCAAATCGGTTTGAATTTTAATGGGCATAGTTTCA
>URPG01000341.1 GCA_900549675.1 uncultured Oscillospiraceae bacterium
CTTTTTATTTATTTAATTTATTTTAATTTTTTCTAAAAAGCCTTGACATTGTGATAGATAGTGCTATAATAAAACTAGGTTAGTTGCAACTAACTTTCTTTTAAGACTTTAGGTTAGTTATGGCTAACTAATAGAAAACAGTAACATCACTTCACTCAATTTCATAAGTTGAATCTAGAGGTATTACGCCATTTGAATTTTGATTTTAAATAAAGTAAAGTATAGAAGGAGATTTGGATATGGAAGGTTATATGTATATAAAAAGGAAAATACCCGTTTTGGTTGCCGTAATCTTAGCGTTAATGGTTTCTGTAATGATTTCTTTCAATGGCTGTGCGGCAGAAAATACAAAAAAAGAAAATAATAAAATTAAACTGGTAGCAACAACAACAATGTTATCTGACCTCGCCAAAAATATAGGCGGTGAAAAGGTAGAGGTAACCGGTTTGATGGGTACAGGAATAGACCCCCACCTCTATCAGGCCAGTGCAGGAGATGTATCTTCTTTGCAAAAAGCAGATGTTGTTTTATATAACGGTATTCATTTAGAGGGAAAAATGAGCGATATTTTCGCTACTTTAGAAGAACAGAATAAAACCGTTATCACAGTTGAAGACGCCTTGCAGGAGAGTGATTTAATCCGTTCAGAAGACAGTGAAACAAATTTTGACCCGCATATTTGGTTTGATGTATCTTTATGGAAAAAAGCAGCCGTTCATTTGGCTGATGAACTATCAGTCTATGCACCGGACAGCAAAGAAGTGTTTGCTGAAAACTTAAAAAATTATTTGGAAGAGCTTAACGGGTTAGAAGAGTTTATCCAAGAAAAACTTATATCACTTCCCAAAGAAAAGAGAATTTTGGTAACAGCCCACGATGCGTTTTCATATTTTGGCAGAGCTTATGATTTTGAAGTAAAAGGACTCCAAGGCATCAGTACCGAAACCGAGGCCGGCACACAGGATATCAGTGTTATGGCAGGGTTCATTGCCGAAAATCAGATTAAAGCGGTGTTTGTGGAATCTTCTGTTTCACCGAAAACCATTGAAGCTTTGCAGGCGGCAGTAAAGTCAAAAGAATTTGAAACGGCGATAGGCGGTTCTTTATATTCTGATTCATTGGGTGATCAAGAAAGCGGTGCAGATAGCTACATTGAGACAGTGAAAGCGAATGTAGAAACCATTGTATCCGCTTTGCAATAGGAGGCGCTAAAATGGAAAATGCAGTAAGTGTTCGCCGTTTAACGGTTTCTTACGGAGAAAAACCAGTGTTATGGGACGTGAATTTGGAAATTCCCAAAGGTAAATTGGCGGCTGTTATTGGGCCGAACGGAGCAGGGAAAAGTACATTGCTGAAAGCGGTACTAGGATTGATTCCGAAAATATCAGGCGAAATTGAGTTTGAAGGTAAAAAAGAACTTCCCCGCAATACAGTAGGCTATGTTCCGCAGAGCGAAAGTGTGGATTGGGATTTTCCTGCCACTGTCTTTGAAGTCGTGTTAATGGGGCGGTATGGACATCTGGGTCTAATCAAACGCCCCCGTAAAAAAGATAAGGAAATTACCGCTAATGCTCTTGCTATGGTAGGGATGACAGAATATTCTTCCCGGCAAATCAAAGAGCTTTCAGGCGGGCAACAACAGAGAGTCTTTCTCGCCCGCGCTTTGGCACAGGAGGCCGATATCTATTTTATGGATGAACCTTTTAAGGGAGTTGACGTACAGACGGAACGGGCAATTGTCGACATTCTTAAAAATTTAAAGGAAGCCGGCAAAACGGTTATAGTAGTCCACCACGATTTGCAGACCGTCAAAGATTATTTCGACTGGGTTACGCTTTTAAATGTACGGTTGGTAGCAAATGGAGAGGCTGAAACCGTTTTTGACAGCAAAAATGTAAACCGCACCTATAACACCCACATTTTGCTGGAAGGGGTGGGATGAGTGAATGGAATTCTAACTCTTTTTTCGGACTACACCTTTCAGACGGTCGCTTTAGGCTCTTTGTTAATGGGGGTACTCAGTGGTATATTGGGAAGCTTTGCCGTCTTAAAAAAGCAAAGTCTTTTGGGTGACGGTGTTTCTCACGCCGCATTGCCCGGTGTCGTCATGGCATTCATGTTGACCGGGAGTAAAAATACGGAAATGTTGCTGCTTGGCGCATTATTTACAGGTTTAGCCGCTACGGTGTTAATGATGAATATTGTCAAACACTCCCGTGTGAAGTTTGACGCCGCCTTAGCAATTGTCATGTCCGTGTTTTTTGGGTTGGGACTGGTTCTTTTCACGTATATTCAAAAAAGCCCTGCTGCCAATCAAGCTGGCCTCAAAAGATTTATTTACGGGCAGGCAGCGGCGATGCTAGAACGTGACGTGAGATTTATGCAGATAGCGGCGGTTGTGCTATTGCTAATCGTATTTCTTTTCTTCAAAGAATTTAAAGCGGTTACCTTTGACAGCGGTTTTGCACGCTCCATTGGTTTGCCTGTTGGTATTATCAATACATTGCTCTCTTTTTTAATCGTGCTGGCAATTATTATCGGTCTGCAA
>URPG01000342.1 GCA_900549675.1 uncultured Oscillospiraceae bacterium
TACACAACCGTATTCACTGTTGGCTTTAAAGTCTTTAATATCACGTACTTCTGCTTTTAAATGGGATGCCACTCCTGCCTTTTTTGCATTTTCAAGAGTGAGCGCAATTGCCTCGGGGTCAATATCAAATCCATAAGCCTGTACAGTTGCCTCTTGATTGACCAAAGCCGCGGCACGTTCACGCTCTTCTTTCCATATTCTTTTGGGAACATTTAGCCATGTTTCCGCCGTAAAGGTTCGTTTTGCCCCCGGTGCTATATTCATGGCAAGCATTAACGCTTCAATCAAAATAGTTCCCGAACCGCAAAACGGATCAATTACCGTTCCGTCAGCTCTTACTCTTGCCAACTTTGCCAAGGTGGCGGCCAAAGTTTCTTTAATAGGTGCTTCCAAAGAATTTTTCCGATATCCTCTTTTATGAAGCCCGTTTCCGCTGGTGTCAATCATAATATGCACTTCATCCTTCATAATCCAAAACCGTACCTTGTGCAAAGGACCGGTTTCTTCAAACCATTCGATATGATATTTTTCTTTTAGCCGTTCCACAATTGCTTTTTTGATAATCGCCTGGCAATCTGAAATACTGAAAAGCTGACTTTTAACTGAACTTCCGCTGACAGGAAATTCATCTTCTTTTAAAAGATATTTTTCCCATTCGATTGATTTCACACCTTGAAAAAGTTCTTCAAAAGAAAGCGCTTTAAATCGTTTGAGTAAAATCATCACTCGTTCTGCATACCTTGCATTGATATTAATTCTTGCAACAGTCTGCATATCGCCTTCGCAAAGAACACGGCCGTTCTCTGACCGCACATTCTCGCAGTCCATAGCACGCAGTTCGTCTGCCACAAGTCCTTCTACGCCCAATAAACAAGGGCAAACCAATGTAAATTTCATATTCATTTTATCTTCCTATCCTCAATCATGGCTTCATTTTTACACAAAAAAAGCCGAGGCGGCAAAAGCACCTCGGCTCCTATTTCATTGTATCCTATCTTTCTGGAACAAGCAAGCCATAATTTCCATCTTTTCTGCGATATACCACATTAATATCGCCCGTAGAATCCTCACGGAACATGAAAAATTCATGGTTCAGCATATTCATTTGCAAAATAGCCTCTTCAGGCGTCATTACTTTGACATAGAACTCTTTTGTTTTTACTACACTGCCCTGTTCTTCTTCTGTATTTTCATCGGCAAAAGAGGCAAAATCAATATTATCCGGCATTTTTTTGGCTTTTTGCAATTTTTTACGGTTTCGGCGAATTTGTGTACCCAAAGCAGAAACAACTTTATCTAATGCGTCATTCATCTCTTCTTCCACTGATTCAGCTCGATATATCATACCTCGTTGAGAAATTGAAATCTCTACGGTTTGGCGATTTTTTTCAACTGTTACGACTACTGTTGCTTTCGCATCTTCATCAAAAATCCGATCAAATTTAGAAAGTTTTTTTGTAGCAAGGTCTTTAAAATGATCCTTTAAAACCACTTTTCTTCCAACAAAATTAATTTTCATAGCCTTCTACCTGCTGCCCAAACAATAAGGTCGTGTAACCCTCACTTGGGCAGACACTTCCTTTCGTGATTTATTTAAAACCCATCTTACGGCAAGTCACGGAACAGGCTTTTCCCTATTTAACCGGTCTATATTTTTTATAAGGCTGCCTTATTGCTGTAAACAAAATTTTCAGCTTGTCCCGTTACTCAAACCAAATCCCTAAGATTTGTTTGGCTTTATTATAACATATTAGACATAAAAATTCAATGAACAAATTTTAAATTGTTGCACTTTTATGTCTGGTGACATGACAGCCCATATTGACCGCCACAGGCAATCCAGCAATATGCGTAGGATAGGTTTCAATCATGACCGCAAGAGCTGTTGTATCTCCGCCAAACCCTTGGGGACCTACCCCTAAAGTATTGATTTTTTCCAACATTTTATTTTCCAGTTCAGCATAAAAAGAGTCTTGATTCGCTTTTGAAACATCACGGCACAATGCCTTTTTGGCAAGATAAGCAGCATATTCAAAGTCGCCTCCGATTCCTACCCCTACTACAACAGGAGGGCAGGGATTACTGCCCGCTACAAAAACAGAGTCTGCCACAAAATCAACAATATCCTCAATCTTGGCCGAAGGATTAAACATTTTCATGCGACTCATGTTTTCACTGCCGAATCCTTTCGGGGCTACCTGTAAACGAATTTGATTTCCTGAAACCAGCTTTGTATGAATCACCGCAGGCGTATTATCGTCTGTATTTACCCTGCGAAGCGGATCTTTAACCACCGAACAACGCAGAAAACCTTTCAGATACCCTTGGCGCACACCTTCATTGACGGCTTGTTCAAAATCACCCGCAATATGTACATCCTGCCCAATTTCCGCAAACACCACTGCCATTCCTGTATCTTGACAAATCGGAATCTGCATTTCACGAGCCGCTTCTAAATTGGCAGATAGATCTTTCAAAATTGCCTGTGCAGAAGAATGACTTTCTCTTTTTGCGCTTACTTCAATTTTTTCTTCCAAGTCATGGGGT
>URPG01000343.1 GCA_900549675.1 uncultured Oscillospiraceae bacterium
ATTAATAAAGAAATCATCAATGAAATAGAATATCACTTGCGTGAATTGATTTTCAAAAGAAATAATCTGGTTTTATTTAAAGAGATGGTCAATGGAGAATTTAACTCGGAATTGAAAAAACGAATGCAGTCTTTTGATAAAGAAGGGATAAAAAATTTAATCAGCAGAGTGGATTTTGAAACAGGCGATCAGGAATATATGGTTTTAGAACACGTCATGGGGATGGACTATGAAACAATTTTGTATATTAAGCAAGATCATATCCGTAAAATGAAGGAATTAAACAGTCACGACAGAAAAAAGTATTTAATCGATGTCTGCTATAAAACCATGGAAAGGCAGACGCGGTATAGTGAAGTGGCAAAATCTCTGTCTTATACGGTGAAAGAATCTATTGATAAAAATTACAGCAATCCGCAGTTTAATGTAGAAAAAATCGCCAATGATTTTTCTACAGCCCACATCGGCCGTGTATTTGTAAAAGACATGGGGCTTACCATATCAGAATATTTATTTCAGGTACGCATGAATCATGCCAGAGAATATTTAAAAAACAGTTCGCTAACGGTTTCTGAAATTGCTAAACGATGTGGATATTCAGATGCCAATTATTTTTCCAAAGTTTTTCGCAGAAAGTATGAGTGCTCACCGCGCGAATATCGAGATAACTGTGTCTATTTAAAGGAAGAGATTTAAACCGATGGCCAATATGCCGTTCCTGTCACGAAGAGGAAAATACAGATGACAAACAAAGAAAACAAGAAAAATAAATTTTCCCTTATATATAAAATGGGAATTATTTATATCCCACTGACATCTCTTTTAATTTTAATTATGGCAAGTGTTGCTTATCAGAGATTTTATAAGCAGCAGGAGGTTAGATTTTCGGAAGTTATTCAGTTTAAAGTCAATAATATGGCCGATTCCATCGAAGCATTGTTGAACAATGTGGAACAGGGTATCAGTTTAATTGACGGGAACACTCAAACCGGATACAGCGGAGAAGGTCAGTTTGTGGATATTTTAGAACAATATAAGGATGTAGAGGCGGATTCAACGGAAGTGGTTTCCTTGATTTCGTCACTAAATAAAAGATTGGGTTTATATAATTGGTATTTGGGGATTTGCTTGGGGGCAGGCAACAACAAAGATTACTTTTTCAAACTTTATGTGAATACCAAGTACAGCTTAACAAAATATTTGCCCAAAGATGTTATTGCTTCTCAAAGCGGTTTTTTTAAGTCTGATACAGTAAAAGATGAACTGTGGTATCAGCAGTTGTTGAACACCAACGGACAAATTTATTATTTAACAACAGATGAAGAGGACTATCTGAAAATTGGAAAATGCCTAAAATTTATATCCCAAAAAAATTGGAAGCCAGATTCCTCCAGTGAGGGAGTACTGCTTCTCAAACTTAAAAAGAGCTGGATAGAAAAATGGTTTTATAATAAGAATGAAGATACAGATATGATCTCCATTCTTTTTAATCCGGAAAAGAAAATATGGTTTGTTTCATCCAATGGATTAGATTTAAAAGATGAATTTAACGAAGAAGATATAAAGCAGCTTTTGGAAATAGACACAAAGAGTATACATCAGTTGGGGTTGAGCGTGGGAGATTACTTGGTAAAAAGAAATGAATTTTCCTCCAATCTGCAATTGGTTAATATTATGCCAACTCAAAAAATTGTGAAGAATTCGATGGAGGATACCGGTATATTTATCGTTCTGGCTTTTTTGCTTATGATGGTTGGTATGTTTATCCTTACTATGGTGAATGCAAGAATAGCACAGCCCATTGTCCGGCTGGCTAATCATATGAAAAAAGCAAAATTACAGGAGATTGAGTATGATAATGTGGGCAGCAGAGAGATGCTTACTTTATACGAAGGGTATAATAAATTAATTCAACATTCTGAAAAACTGATTGCAGATGTATATGAGCTTGCGCAAGAACAGAAAAAAGCAGAGTTTAAAGTTTTGCAGGCACAGATTAACCCTCATTTTTTATACAATGCTCTGGATTCAATTGGTTGTCTGGCCTTATTGTATAAAAGAGAAGATATCACTAATTTATTGCAGTCTTTGGCCAAAATCATGAGATATAACATTAAAGATGGTTTAAGCTTAATTCCTTTTAGAAATGAGATTGACATCATAAAAGAATATGAGAAAATCCAGACGAATTGTTATGAAGGGACGGTGCTGTTTTATTATGAAATCGAGCCGGAGGTACAGGACATCAAAATCCCCAAGTTATTAATTCAGCCATTAGTGGAGAATGCCATCAACCATGGGATGGATTTTAAGGAAGGGCAGGGGATTGTTGAAATCAGTGCCAAAATCAAAAACAACCGGTTAGAAATTAGAGTGTGGGACAACGGAACCCAAGCGGATTTAGATAGAATTAACAGTTGTCTGAGAGGAGAAAAACAGATAGATGCCAATGGAGGTGGTCTAGGAATTTATAATATCCATGAACGGTTAAAAAATCAATTCGGCGATAAAACCGAGTTCTATTTTACAAAAGATGAAAACG
>URPG01000344.1 GCA_900549675.1 uncultured Oscillospiraceae bacterium
CCGGAAACGCAAAATAGCGCGGATCATCCACTTCACCAATTAAGGCATCCGGCGTAGCAATACCGCAGGTGGGATAAACCTCATAATCTGTATATTGGCCAATAGGAATTTCGGTTTCATACATGTTTTCATAATTGCGGTTTCTCAATAGCTCCAAAACAAATTTATGCTCCTTTAGCAGACAAACTTTTGTGCTGGCGCTATTTTCCGTAGTGCGAACCTCTACGATGCCCGCTTTCTTTAAAACACTTAAATTTTGTGTAATGGCAGCATTGCTGATTCCTAGTTTCTCTGCCAATTCACTTAAACTTGTATTTTTTCCTTCTGCGATATGCCGCACCATTCCCAGACGAATCCGAGATGACAAAGCTTTGCAAAAATCAATAATCTCGTCGTCTGTAAACAATTCCTGCATCGTCAACCACCCTTATTCAAATTCAGCTGTCCCTATTTATCTTCTTGAGTAAACAGAAGCGTATTTAATAGAAATTCACTTTGCTTATCTTATTGTAGCACATCCAGAATAAAAAATACAGTTTCTCTTTACAATTGTCTTGCTGGTTTTAAGGTGCTATTTTTGTAGTATAATCTTTTGTTTCACTTACTGCACCACATGTAAAAGTGGCTGTAAGAGTTATCTTAGTGCTTTCACTTGGCTTTTTCAGTAGTTTACCTTCATCTGAAATCCATTCAGGATTTTGCGAACGCCACTTAATTTTAACACCAAAAGCAGATTCTCGCGGTAAATCCAAGTCTTTTCTTGTTAAAGCAGATAAACCTGTATTTTTTATTGCACGCTTGATGAATTTTTCCTCTGTATAATCCACTTTGCTGCCCCAAATGCTATGGTTATCTTCTCCAATCGCTGTAAATGTCATCACTTCCTGCGGATTACCGGCAGTTTCGTCTTTTTGGCGAAATACCACTCCGTTATAGGAAATACCATCAATTGTTAAAGTGATATATCGGTTATCCTCCAGTACCCATGTTCCGGTTTTTTCTCCTGAAATGGTGCCATCCTCATGCAGAGTAATCCCCCATGTGGGCTCAATTTCTCCGCTGTATTCTATACCGTGGTCGATAAACTGATAATTTCCTGTCACTTCGTCCGTTTGATACCCTGTTTCAGACATTTTATCTCCGCTATAAGCGTAGACGGCCGTCACCGGCCATCCTTCTTGATTTAGGAACATTTGATGAACCCTTACTTCATGATTTTCCGCTCCCGTATTAAAACGGGTGTGATAAACCAAATAGCGTTCACCATTTTCATCTATCAAAGCAGAATTGTGACCAGGTGCCATATAGGCAGTGGAAAGGCAGTCCAACTGATAATTTCCCATTACTTTAATTCCAAAGTTTGTGTTTTTTACATTTTTACCAAAAATAGGTACATTTCCCTTCGCATCTACATAAGGACCGGTAGGATTTTCAGAGCGGAACAATCTCATATTATACCCGCCCTTAGCCGTCAAACCACCATAGGTTATATACAGGTAATAATATCCAGCCTCTTCATCATAAACAATATAAGGACCTTCTCCAGATTGATGAAAACCACCGGCTAATTTTGTACCGAAGTAACGGTCAATCACTCGCCCGTCCTCTGTTTGTGAATCCTTACCCGGGTATAGAGGCAATCCCGTTTCCGGATTTAATTCCAATATATAAATACCGCCTGACCATGATCCATAAGTCATCCAAAGTTTTCCTTCTTTGTCATAAAACAATGTCGGATCAATGGCATTGGGGGCATAATCTGTATTGTAAGTAGCCCCGTTATCTTTTACCCAATTTTCGCTAAATCCTTCGATTATACCGTTGTCAATCAGTTCCTTTAAATGAGTATTGTTATAATTGATATTGCGCGTGCTTCCGTCGGTAGAATCGATTTCTGAAAACCCTGAATACACAACTGTTTCACCTGTTTGATAAGGGCCTTCAATATTCCTGCTGACTACAAATCCGATGCAGGAACGCCGCCAAGTGGAACTGGCAGAGTAAAAAAGCATATAGGCACCTTTTTTACCGTTTTTCCATTTATAATCCGGATTCCAAATGACATCAGGTGCCCAAATCGCATACCCCGTATGGTCGCCGTCATTATATCCTGCCCATTCAAAAGATTTTTCCAAAGTTTTTTGAATATCACCATAAAGGATATTAGCCTCTGGATTTTCATATTCAACTGTAAAGGGCACCTCCCAGTTGATCAAGTCCTTAGTCTTAGCTTCTGCAATATGTGAGCCAAAAACATAATATTCTGTTTCTCCCTCTTGATTTTTTATGCTGATAATAGAAGGATCATGTATGGAAACTGCCGGCTGTGTGCGTGTTTCCCATGTTTTTGTTTCCGATTCACAAGCGCTCATCCCTAAAATCATAAAAACGGACAGACAGCATACTGCCAGATTTTTCATTTTCATATTTCATCTTCCTTTCGATATAGAATCAAAAAAAAGAACCCGCTGCAACATAAAAAATACGTGGCGGCTTTCTTTTATAATGTACGTCTGCTTCAAGTAACCTTGTTAAGAGGTA
>URPG01000345.1 GCA_900549675.1 uncultured Oscillospiraceae bacterium
GAAGAAATTCGACAATTTGAATGATAGATTAAATTATTTAGTTGAAAATGACTACTACTCAAAGGAAATTTTAGATTTGTATGATCAGTATGTTATTGATGTAATATATGATTTTATAAGAGCGAAAAATTTTAAATTCCAGTCTTATATGAGTGCGAGCAAGTTTTATCAAAATTATGCGCTTAAGAGTAATGATGGTGAGGAAATATTAGAAAATTACGAGGATAAGGTGTTAATTGTTGCATTGACGCTTGGAAATGGGGAACCTAAGCTTGCTAAGGATATTGCAGAGAAGCTAATAAATCAAGAATTTCAACCAGCAACACCGACATTCCTAAATGCAGGAAGGGCAAGAGGTGGAAAGATGGTATCTTGCTTTTTAGTTAATGTTGAAGATAGTTGTGAAGGTATATCTTATGCCGTTTCATCTGCAAACCACTTGTCTAAAATTGGCGGCGGAGTGGCGCTTAATCTGACTAGACTTAGAGCATCAGGCGAGTCTATTAAAGGAATAAAAGGAGCAGCCGGCGGGGTTATGGGTGTTGCAAAATTACTAGAGCAATCATTCAGCTATTTCAACCAAATGGGAGCGAGACAAGGCGCTGGGGCAGTTTATTTAAATGTACTTCATCCTGATTTTGAAACACTTTTAGACAGCAAAAAAATAAATGCTGATGAGAAAATAAGGCTGACTACACTTTCAATAGGAGCGATAATCCCAGATAAATTTATGGAACTTGCCGAGAAAAATGAAAAATGTTACGCATTTTATCCACATTCAATTTATCAAAAATACGGTGTTCATTTAGATGGAATCAAGATGGATGAGTGGTACGATAAATTGGCTAATGACGATGAGATTGAGAAAAAGGAAATCAATCCGAGGGAGTTACTAACTAGGATTGCACAAACTCAACAAGAATCAGGATACCCATATGTCGTATTTATTGACAGCGCAAATGAACAACATACTTTAAAAGACGTCGGAATGATAAAAATGTCGAATTTATGTTGTGAGATTTTCCAATACCAAACGCCATCAGATATAAAAGGTTATGGTCAAGTCAGCGATTGGGGACAAGATATAAGTTGTAACCTTGGTTCATTAAATATAGCCAATGTTATGGATAATAAAGATATTGAAAAGACGATAGATGTAGCGATTAGAGCCTTGACATATGTTTCTGACAATACAAATATAGAAGAAGTACCTACTATTAAAAAAGGAAACGACTCATCACATTCAATCGGGCTAGGAGCGATGAATTTACATGGATATTTAGTCAGAGAAGATATAATCTATACATCAAAAGAAGGTAGAGAATTTGCCGATGTATTCTTCGCAATGATGAGATATTACGCTATAAAAACATCTATGAATATAGCAATTGAAAAAGGAGAAACATTCAACGGATTTGAAAAATCAGAATATGCAAAAGGGCCAGAAAGTGAATTATTTAAAAAATACTGCACAAAAGATTTCTTGCCAACTAGCGAAAAAGTATCAAAATTATTTGAAGGAATAAACATTCCGACAAAAGAAGATTGGACAGAATTATTACAACAAGTTAAAAATAACGGAATATACAATGCATACTTAACTGCAATTGCACCGACTCAAAGTATAAGTTATGTTCAAAACTCAACTTCGAGCGTTATGCCGATAACTGAGCAAATAGAAGTTAGAACTTATGGCGATTCGACAACAATTTACCCAATGCCGTTTTTAACTAATGAAAACATGCTTTACTACCAATCAGCATACAGAATAGATATGTTAGACCTTATCGATATGGTGGCGATAATTCAAGGACATATTGACCAAGGGATTTCGACAACACTATTTGTAACAGACGACAAAACAACAAGAGATATTGCAAGATACTACATTTATGCACATAAAAAAGGACTAAAAAGCCTTTATTATACGAGAACGAAGATGGAAAGAAATAATGAATGCCTAGTGTGTTCAGTTTAAGATTCAACATAAAGAGGTGATAAAATGACATTTAAATTAAACAACGTACACAAAGCAGTCAACTGGAATGTTGAGGACGACGACTTCACTCAGGCATTTTGGGATCAGAATGTAAAACAATTTTGGCTGCCAGAAGAAATATCAGTGTCAAAAGATGTAAAAGTATGGAGCGAACTTTCGCCAGAGGAGAGAAATCTTTATAAAAAAGTGTTAGGTGGACTGACACTTTTAGACACAAAACAAGCCAACAACGGAATACCATCGATGATGAGTTTGACAGATAATCTTCAACGAAAAGTACTTTCATTTATGGGAACTATGGAAGAAATCCACGCAAAGAGCTATTCATCAATATTTACAACATTATTAACAGTGCCGGAAATAGACGAGATATTTGAATGGATAGAAAGCGAGCCGACTTTACAGAAAAAAGCCGAAATAGTTTTAGCCCAATACGAAAATACAGATGACAGATATGGTCTATATATGTCGATGGCGACATCAGTATTTTTAGAAAGCTTTTTATTTTACTCAGGATTTTTCTACCCATTATTTTTAGCTGG
>URPG01000346.1 GCA_900549675.1 uncultured Oscillospiraceae bacterium
TGATGAATACGCAGGATGATTCCCATCAAAAAAATCTACCACGGTTTTTGGTCAATAAATCTTTACCCATTATACAAACACCTATCGCGTATATAGTGGCGGAAAGAATTAAATTTTGTGTCATGGAAGGTGTTTTCTCTTCCGGACAGCGGTTAACAGAAACACAGCTTTGTGAACAAATGGGGGTGAGTCGGACAACAATCCGAAAAGCATTTGTACTTTTAGAATCAGAAGGTGTGTTAGAAAAGAGCCCGGGGTTGGGTATGACAGTTTCCTCTTTACCCGAATCAGAAAGAAATATTTTTCGAGAAGTATTGGACCCTCTTTTTCACACGGCTCAACGGTTGGCAAAAGGAAGAATTTCAAAAAAAGAGGCAAAGCAAATACAAGAATTATCAGATGAAATTGTTTTGCTCTGGGATATGTTGGAGGAAAGAGCATTCAGCGAGGATGAACTCAAGCATTTACAGCAGTTGGACTTTTGTTTCCACCAAAAAATATCTAAGGCCAGCCGAAATCCATTGATTTTAGAATGTATAGAAATGATTATGAAAAAGCCGTCTGCTTTGGCGTGTTATCACCATGAAGATAAAAAGTTAAGAGAAGAGCACAGAAAAATTCATCAATCTTTGCTTTTAAGTTTAGGAATCAACAGTTAAATATTTATTATGAGGTTTCATAGGGAGGAATTCAGCTTTGAAACTCCTCAATATGGAATTGCTTCCGCGGGCGCTATGATTTTATTTGTCATTACCTTTGTCATTACATTAGTGAATTTAAGGATAACAGGTTTTTTTAAAAAAGAAGAAGGGTAAGGGATTTTACAATGAAAATGAAGAAGGTAAGAAAGGGAATTATCGTATTTTTTCTTATTGTTTTTTTAGGGATAATATTGATACCGCTGTATTGGGCGGTTGTCCTTTCTTTTGACCGCACCGCCACCACTACATTGCCGCCGTTTTCACTTACGCCAAAAGAGTTTAGTTTATTCAATTATGAATATGCTTTCAAGACAATTCCTTTGGTGAAGTTATATATTAATACGATTATTGTGACGGTGACCAATACGTTTATTTCTGTGTTTACGGCCATGATGTGCGGATATGCATTTGCAAAAGGCAAGTTTGCGCTGAAAAGAATGTGGTTTTTGTTCATGCTGGCGGTTATGATGATTCCGTTTGAATCGAGAATGGTGCCCTTATTCATTCAATATCGGAACTGGAATTTACTGGACACATGGGCACCGCTGATTTTCGGCAGTTTTGCTTATGTTTACGGAACCTTTTTTGCCAAACAAAATATTGAAACCATACCCGATTCTTTGCGGGAATCCGCCTTTTTGGATGGCGCCGGAGAATGGATTATATTTCTTAGAATTATTATTCCGCTTTCAAAGCCTTTAATAGCAACGCTTTCCATCTTACAGGTGCTCTCGAACTGGAACAATTATTTATGGCCGTTGGTCACCATAAAAAGTACAGCCAAGCAATTAATTTCAGTTGGGGTTGCTATGTTTAACGCACAACAGGATAATATTTATTATGGTCCGCGTATGGCGGTAGCGGTTATCAGTGCTATTCCTTTGACCATTATGTTTTTATTTCTGCAAAAAAATATTGTGCAGAGTATCGCAGTAAGCGGTATTAAACAGTAACAGGAATTGATAAAGAGCAAAAGGAGAAAAATCATGGCATGGTGGCAGTCTGAAAAACTGAGAATGATACAAAACAATTTGCGGGATATTGATGCAGATATGGACGTTTCACAATATGTAAGGCGGCTGAAGGAATTCGGTGCCAACGCTTGTATGGTGGGCTGCGGGGGTATTACCTCCTTCTATCCCAGTCAGCTGGATTGCCAAACGCCCAGTCCCTATTTAAAAGGTGACTTTTTTGGCCGGCTTGTGGAAGAATGTCATGCGGAAGATATCAAAGTAATAGCACGGTTTGATTTCAGCAAAGCACATGAAAGATTTTATCAAACTCATCCCGAATGGTTTTCCCTATCAACGTCGGGTTCACCGATTTTTTATCATGATACAGCAGCAACCTGCGTAAACGGAGAATATCAGCAAAAATGCTCAATCGAAATATTAAAAGAGGCTTTAAGCCTATATCCGGTCGACGGTGTGTTCTTTAATATGTTCGGTTACCAAACGTATGACTATGCGGGAAATTATGTAGGCATATGCCAATGTGAAAGTTGCAGAAAACGCTTTTTTGCCCGCACAGGTTATCCGCTGCCGCAGGAAGAAAATCAGGAGGACTTCGTCTTTCAGGAATATTTAAAATTCAAAAAAGAAACTGTCAATGAACTGCTGCAAAGAATTCAGGAATTTGTTCACCGAAAATACCCGGATGTGGCGGTGTGTACGTATAATCTGGACGGCGTGGATTTGGTACGCAATGAATCCAATTCAGCGGTTGACCGACCGCTTCCTTTTTGGATTTATCAAAGTGAGTATCATGTATCCGTGGTACAAAACAGTTTTGCGGATAAAATCGCCAGCAACTGTGTGATTAATGCCGTGGATATTCCC
>URPG01000347.1 GCA_900549675.1 uncultured Oscillospiraceae bacterium
CCTAAAGGTCGAACGGGTACCGTTGTTTGAAAGGCCGTTCTCCCAGCCAATCCAGACGGTTAAAGACCAAGTCGTAAGCTTTCTCGTATTCTTCTTGACTCTGTGCAAATCCGGCTTTATAAACGCCATTGTTGACTTCATGGAAAATGATTTCATTGAGTTCATCAATATCTTTACGCAGATGCTCCGGATAAAGATTGGGTGCATCAGGTTTATGAAACTTTTTCCACTCGATTTCCCAATAGTTGGTTAGTTTAAAGTAATCGTTATTAACGACCTTTCCGGTTGTGATATCCACCACGGCCGGCACAGTGGCCCGGCCGGAATAGTTTGGGTCTGCCTTTTCATAAGCCTCGGAGAGATAATGAATTCCCAGAACAGGGTCTTTTTCATCAGGGTCTAATGAAAATACCCAACCCTTTTCACTTCGAACAGAATAAGCGGTTCCCACGCTGATTACATCTTCCAGTCCTAAAAGCTTTCTGACGATAATTTGGCGGTGGGCCCATGGGCAAATGGGAGCCCATAAAATACGGTATCTCCCCGCCTCTACCGGCAGGTCACCGGGATTTTCTCCAAAAGGGGTATCAAAATGGTTTTGCTGACGAACAAACGCCCCGGTTTCACTGATTTCATGTGCCTTTTCTGAGGTAGCAATTTTTTGGGGTGCTCTTTGCGGTATTCCGCAGGCAGCCACTTCATTTGGATGGTATAAAGACATGGAAAGACCTCCTAAACTGGTCCCGTTTCTTTCGGGAACGCTGTTGGTTTTGCCTATCATTGGCAAAGGCAAAACCATGTAATTATTCTTGTGATATTAAAAATTTTTCATCGGGTGTTTTACTGAGCTGTTTTCTTTGCTGTGGCTGTGACCAAAGAGCCTCATAATCCACTTCATCTGCAAACCGTACGGCAAAGGTTTCAAACAAGGCTTCCCGTTTACCGTCTACAGAGGCAATATCCCTAAAGTAAGTGTTGTTTTTAAAAGCAGGTACTTCATATAAATCACGGGCATAAGCCCAAATATTTTTATATTCTGTCAAACGGCGTTTAATAGGACCTAAATAGCGGTAATATCGAGTTTCAAAGCGGGCCAGTGTTACAAATAAACGAATATCACTGTCTGTGATGGTGTCGCCAAATAAAAAGCGCTGATTTTCAAGTTGTTTATCGATTTCTTCTAAAGCTCCAAAGAAATCATCATAGCCTTCTTGATAAGCGGTTAAGGATTGGGCAAACATCATACGATACGTACCATTGTTAACTTTTGGAAACAAAAAATTGTCGTTATAAGAATCAATTTTATCTCTTAAATGTTCCGGATACAAATCAGGAGCATTTTCTTTGTGAAAAGGTTTAAAAGCAACTTCTAAATAATTGGTTAGACGATGATAGTCGTTATTCACCACCTTTTTCGTTTTAAGGTCAACCAGAGCCGGAACAGTCGCTCTTCCGCGATATTCGGGGTCGGCATTTGCGTAAAGTTGGCTTAAAAAAGAAGCACCGGTATCGGCATCGATTTTATCATTTTGATGGACAAAAGCCCAACCGTATTCAAGTTTATCTTTGTCTTTGCCTACGATATCAACACTGATAACATCTTCCAGACCTAAAAGCTCCCTGACAATAGAAGCGCGGTTTGACCAATGACAGCCTTTTGCCCAGAATAATTTGTATCTCCCTTTTTCAGCCTTTAAATCCGTTTCCTTATCCCCAAAAGGAGTGGTAAAGTGATTTTGTTGACGAATAAAGGCCCCTCTTTCATCAATTTCATTTTTGATTTCGCTGGGTCTAACTCTCGGTGCGCTTTGTGTGCTGCATGCTGACATTTAGATCAAACCTCCCTTAAATTTTTCTCTGTCAATAATGTTGTAAAGATTCCATTTTCAATTCTTGAATTGTAATCTGTTTTATATCCCAATGATTCATAAAATCCCAAAACTGCCTCACGACTGGTAATTTTAATTTTTTGGTAGCCTTGCTCTTGAATCCATTTTTCCGCTTCCTGCATCAAAATTTTACCAATACCTTCTCCGTGACGATGTGTCACAACAGAAACTCTTTCGATTTTTACAGTCTTATCATCTAAAATGTGGATGCGACAGGTAGCAACGGGGTGAATTCCATCAAAGGCAACAAAATAGGTGGTTTCTAATGAGTCAATATCGCCAAATTCTTTTTCTAAACTCACTTGAAAATATTCTGTCGCCGTATCTACCCGAACATAACTCATTGCCGCAAAGTGCCAAAATTCTGTTGCCCGTAACACTGTCATACTTTCACCTAAATCCTATTAATTATATATGATTAGTATGTTTTATTGATGTTTCACATTGTAGCACAGCTTTTTTGGGATGTCAAGAAATTTTAATATAAAATTTTATATGGTAGATAAACCTATTTTTGATTGGTTAAATCGCATAATCTATTGACTTTATTTGGAAAATAAAGAAGCAGAAATTCTAATATGATAGAATTTCTGCTTCATAATTATTTTTGTCTTTATCAGGTTTTAACTTTGCCATAAAAATATGCGG
>URPG01000348.1 GCA_900549675.1 uncultured Oscillospiraceae bacterium
CTGCCTCTTGGGTTCGTTTAAGAGAAGAAGTGAAATCTTCGGATGCATACCTTTTCTTTACTCCTGAGTATAATCGTTCTATTCCCGCCGTACTGAAAAATGCCCTTGATGTTGCGTCCAGACCTTATGGTGAGAATGTTTGGACGGGTAAGCCTGCCGGTATTGTCAGCGTTTCTATAGGTGGTTTATCCGGGTTTGGGGCCAACCATCACCTTCGTCAGGTGTTAACATTCTTAAATGTTTATCCCTTACAGCAGCCGGAAGCTTACATTGGCAATGCCGGAGAATTGGTGGATGAAAATGGAAAACTGACCAATGAAAGAACACAAAAATTCTTGCAGTCTTACGTAGAAGCTTTTGATGCATGGGTTAAGAAGTTTTAAAAACAGAGTATAAAGGCTAACCTTTAAGGTTATTCCTCGTAATATTATATAGGTAGTCCTCTGCAAAAATTTGCAGAGGACTTTTTTATCAATAATAATAGATTTTTCAAATTCTATTCGGATTTAAGAGCTTTAGCAGCTTCGATTACTTTTTGCGCAATTGGCTGAGGTGCCTCCTCATAACGAACAAAATCAAAACAAAAGCTTCCTCTGCCCTGTGTCACTTGGCGCAGGTAAGTACAAAAATCGTGCATTTCAGCCATAGGGACTTCTGCCTCAACGGTTTGAACGCCGTGCCCTGCGGGATTCATACCCAAGATTCTGCCGCGACGTTTGTTAACTTCACCCATAATATCACCCATATTGGCATCAGGTACGGTAGCCTGCAATGTACCAATGGGTTCTAGCAAAACCGGATTTGCCTTGGGCAGACCTTCTCGGTAGGCAATGGCGGCGGCCATTTTAAAGGACATTTCCGACGAATCCACAGGGTGATAAGAACCATCATATAAGACGGCCTTTAAGCCGACAACAGGGTAAGAAGCCAGAGGTCCTTTTTGGATACTTTCCTGCAATCCTTTTTCAACAGCAGGGAAAAATCCCTTGGGAACCGCTCCTCCGACGACACGTTCTTCAAAGACAAGACCGTCGCTGTCACAGGGAGAAAACTCAATCCATACATCACCGAATTGTCCGTGACCGCCGGTTTGCTTTTTATGCCGCCCCTGTACCTGTACAGTTTTGCGGATTGTTTCCCGATAAGCAACCTTTGGTTTCCTCAAACTGACTTCAACACCAAATTTTGATTTAAGTTTGGAAACAGCAACATCAAGATGTTGGTCACCCAATCCACTGAGAATCATCTCATGCGTTTCATGATTGGTATGAAATTTCAATGTGGGATCTTCTTCGCAAAGACGAAGAATACCTTGTGCAATTTTATCCTCTTCGCCTTTTTTAGAGGGAACTATTGCCATGCTCATGGCAATGCCGGGATAATCAATTCCCTCTAAATTCACTTTACGTATGGGAGAGCAAAGGGTATCTCCGGTGTTAACGTTGTTAAGTTTGGGTATGGCACCGATATCACCGCAGACAAGTGTTTTAACCTCGGTCTGTTTTTTTCCGTTCATGGAAAGGATTTTACCAACCTTTTCGGTATTGCCGGTAGTCATATTGAGTAAGGGAGTATCGGCAGTAAGCTTGCCGGAGACTACTTTTATGTAGGATAATTTACCAATAAAAGGATCCGCGACTGTTTTAAAGACAATTGCCGCTGCCGCCGCTTCTTCATTGACGGTAAGTTCAATGGGACTGCCGTCGACATCAGTGCCTATTTCAGCGGCTTTTTCTTCGGCATTTGGTGCAAGCCAGACAATGCCGTTTAAAAACTGTTCCATACCGCGCATCAACAATGCGTCACCACAAAAGACGGGAGTAATAGTACCTTTTTTAACACCGCTGCTGATGCCGACAATAATTTCTTCCGGGGTGAATTCTTCCCCTGAAAAATATTTTTCAAATAAGGCATCGTCTGTTTCGGCAACAGCTTCACAAATAGCGGTACGCAGGCCTTCCAGTCGGTCGCCCATATCCGGCATGGGCACAGGAACAGGTTTGCCGCCTGAATAATCATAAGCTTTATATTCTAAGATGTTAACATAAATATTCGCCTGTCCGTTTTGAATATAGGGAACCACCACAGGGCAGACAGAAGGGCCGAACTTGGATTTCAAATCTTCAAAAACACGATAAAAACGCGAACTTTCATCGCAAAGTCCATTGACAAAAACAATTTTAGAATGGTTGTATTTTTCAGCAGCAGCAAATGCTTTTTCCGTACCAACCGCAACACCGTTTTTTCCTGAAACAACAATTAAAGCACTGTCAGCGGCTCGCATAGCCTCGCATAGCCCGCCTTCAAAGTCAAAAAGTCCGGGGGCATCAATTACATTTACGAGGTGATTTTTCCATTCAAAGCGTGCTGTGGCAGAGGAGATAGATGTTCTGCGGCGAATTTCTTCGGGGTCAAAATCAGTGGTGGTATTGCCGTCGTCAACCTTACCACGGCGTTCAGAGGCACCGGAGAGATATAACATAGCTTCTGTTAAGGATGTTTTACCGGAGCCGCTGTGGCCCGAAACCGCTAAAT
>URPG01000349.1 GCA_900549675.1 uncultured Oscillospiraceae bacterium
CCGCACGTACGGTTCTGTGAGGGGCTTACATTGTGAGGTGTGAGTCTACTCGACTGATGAGGTGATAATATGAGCAAAAGTAAGAAGTTGACAAATAGGATTATTGCTGTCCTATTGATTGTTTTGGGTCTTATATTGGGTGGCACATGGAATAGCGCGAAGTATTGCATTGGAGATAAAATTTTTATCGCCTTAGGTATATCTCCTTGGTCAAATGGTTCAAGTGGAACACATTATCCTGCTATTATTGGTAGTTTTGTTATTTTGGCTGGAATAAGTATCTTGAACTTAACTTTGCAAAAGAAAACTCGTCTGTGGATTTGGACTGCTGTTATTCTATGCTTTATTTTGTTTAATTTGTTTTTTACCTATATGTAGTAGATGATAACTTTCAGTTTGAAGTGACCTTCCCCCCCAAAAAAGCGGAAGCTTCCGGGTGCGTAGCACGGAACAATCCGCAGAAATCAAAATAGTGGGCTTTTGACCTCGATATTATGCAATAAACATGGAGAAAGTCAGGTGATGATCGATGAAATATATCCATATAACAAAAGAAAACATCGACAGGGAGCATATCTGCTGCGCCATGTCCGGCAAGCAGGCTCTTGCAAAAAAGGAGTGGCTGAAGCAGCGCTTTGATGAGGGACTTGTCTTTTATCGCAGTGAGGAGCGTGGAAAGTGCTTTATCGAATATATTCCAGCGGAAAACGCATGGGTACCCATTGAAGCAGGAGGCTGGCTTTATATCAACTGCCTTTGGGTTTCCGGCTCCATGAAGGGACACGGCTATTCCTCAGAACTGCTTTCCGAGTGTATCCGGGACGCGAAAGAACAGGGAAAGAAAGGTATTTGCATTCTGTGCGCCGAGGGACGGAAACGGGAATTTTTAGCTGATCCGAAATTTCTGAAGTATAAAGGCTTTAAAGTCGCAGATATATCTGACTGTGGGATCAACCTCATGTACCTGCCCCTTGCAGAGAATGCGGATCAGCCGAGATTCAAAGATTGTGCCAGACATCCGAAAGTCAGCGAAACGGGCTTTGTCCTCTATTATACCGACCAGTGTCCTTTCACCTATTATTGGGTGCCGAAGGTACTGGAAGCGGCAAAGGAACACGGCATATCGTTTCAAGCATTTCATATTACCGACAAAGAAGCCGCGCAGAATGTACCTGCGCCGGTCACCACCTATGCCCTGTTCCGGGATGGAGAGTTTTTGACTCAGGGCATTCAGTCAGATAAAAAGTTTCTGGCACTGGCGGGCATAAAGTGATGGCAGATGCGTTTCGCTACGATTGCAAAGAGCATGTATAAGGGGTGGAAAGTGAGGAAAAGAACATCTATGAAAAAAAAAATCATCATTGCGGTGGCAGTCATCGCAGGTATTTTGGCAGCAGTTGCGATTATTTCAATTTTGGCACAGACGCCGATGCCGATCTGACGAGTGGAAGATAGTCATGAATTTGGAGGCATAAATATAGGAAAAGGATGTCCTCCAAAATAGGACAGAGGTGCAGGAGGTTATAACAACAAGGATTGCTTTATGAGGGAAACAGATCAGGAAGGTTACGTGGATTTTGTGAAAACCGTAAGAATTTTATAGACATTTCTGCAAAAATCTAATATAATTATTCGATGGTTCTGAGAGAAATATGTCGGCTTACGATAATTTGAAATGCGTTTCGATCGGAACAGAAAAAAAGATGGGATTTGAAAGAGATGAATTTATTGAACGTACAGAAAAACAAAAAATGTGGCTTTACACTGGCGGAGCTTTTGATCGTGGTTGCGATCGTGGGGATCCTTGTAGCAATCTCAATTCCAATTTTCAGCGTGCAGCTTCACAAGGCGCGTGTGGCTGCCGATTGGGCAAATCTGCGAGCATACTATTCAGAGATTCAGGCAGATTATATCGCGACCGGGAAGTATAATCCAGAGGTGCCGGCATCAGACAATACAAGTTATCATTATCTTACAGAAATTACATTCCTTGATGGACAAAGGGTCGAACTGAAAGCGGGAAAGATTTTGATTGGGAAATCAAAAGGAGAAAATGGATACGAGATTGTATATTACTGCAATGAATATTTGAGGACACACAACGTGGAACCGCACTATTATAAATGTAGCTTGTCTCTTGGCGCTAGTGCATTATAAACAATGATAGAAGCAGATAAATAAAAGGAAGCAGGACAATGGAACTCCCCCCCCCAATGTCCTGTTTTTCTTATGTAACAGCAAATCCTTCCAACGCATCTATAGAAGACCGGGATGATCTTTGCAGACCCAGGTGTGGGCTGTAGTTCATATTATGGATACAGAATAGCGAATGTTGTGTGCGTATGGCAAAAAAAATCAATATGTTGATAAAATGCAACAGAGGTGTAATGATAATGAAAAAAATGTAAAAGATATCAAAAAAATGGTTGACTTTTCCATGGGGATTTGTTATTATAATACTCGCCTTGAGCGACAGGGCAAAACTTATTAAGAGTCATTAAGAAAACTTCTTAATCTCTCAAAAAA
>URPG01000350.1 GCA_900549675.1 uncultured Oscillospiraceae bacterium
ACCGTATGCCGGGTGATTGAAACACAAACTTCTCAATTTAATTATCTTTATGACATTGATTTAACTGTTGAAGAAAAGATTCAGAGTATTGCTCAAAAAATCTACGGCGCAGAGGGTGTCGTTTTTTCCAAAGCGGCCAAGAAATCTTTGGTCAATATCAAAAAATTAGGAGCGGACCGGTTACCCGTCTGCATTGCAAAAACACAATATTCTCTATCTGATAACCCTTCTCTTTTAGGCAGACCAAAAAATTTTGAAATTACAATTCGGGATTTATCGCTTTCAAACGGGGCAGGTTTTGTCGTTGCCTATGCCGGCGATGTTATGACAATGCCTGGATTGCCAAGAGTCCCGGCGGCAAATACGATTGACATTGATGAAAATATGAGAATTACAGGATTATTTTAAATGGAACAATATTTTTCGTATTCATTGGAAGATACAGAAGAAATAGCAGCTAATTTTGCTCGAACACTTAGCGGCGGTGAGATCATTGCTTTTACGGGTTCTATGGGGGCCGGTAAAACTGCATTTACTCGCGGCTTTGTAAAAGCCCTTGGTGGAGGAGATGTGGTTTCCAGTCCTACTTTTGCGATTGTAAATGAATATAATGCTGATTTCCCGATTAAGCATTTTGATATGTATCGAATTCATGGATTTGAAGATTTATATTCAACAGGTTTTTTTGATTATCAGGAACAAGATAACGCCATTCTTCTCATTGAATGGAGTGAAAATATTGAGGACTTTCTTCCTTCTAATACAATCAAAATTGATATTGCACATGGAGAAGAGGAGAATATGCGTAAGATTACAATTACAAGATAAGAGGAGAATCTATGATTACGCTTGCAATAGAATCATCCGCGGCACCGGTTTCGGTTTCTCTTTGTCACGATGAGAAAATTATTGCTGAAAATTATGTGCACACCAAACAAACACACAGTGAAACATTAATGCCCATGGTAGAAAATCTTTTAAAAATGACCAATTTGACTATACGGGAGATAGATTTGTTAGCGGTTTCCTATGGTCCCGGTTCTTTTACCGGTGTGAGAATTGGGGTTTCAACGATTAAAGGGTTGGCTTTTGCATCTGATATTCCTTGCTGTGGTGTGTCTACGTTAGAAGCGATTGCCCGCACGTCTGCGATAGAGGGTTATGTTTTGTGTGCTGTAATGGATGCACGCTGTAAACAAGTTTATAATGCCAATTTTACAGTGAAAGACGGCAAATTGATTCGTTTGTGTGAGGATAGAGCATTATCTATCGAAGCTTTATCCGAGGAATGTCAAAAAATGCATCAAAAAATCATGTTATGCGGTGACGGTGCGCAAATCTGCTATGAAGAATTTTTTAAATGGGGAGCCGGAATAGCACCGGAAAATATCCGTTATCAACGGGCATCTTCGGTTGCATTGTTGGCGGAAGAAATGTTCAAAGAAGGCAAGAGTGTTTCTGCGGCATCTTTGGTGCCGGCTTATTTACGGCTTCCACAAGCAGAAAGAGAATTAAAAAAGAAGTTGAGGAGGATTGAAACATGATAGCAATTGGCTGTGATCACGGTGGTTATGATTTAAAAGAGGCGGTCAAGGCGTATTTAGAAAGCAAAGAGATTAAGGTTAAAGATTTTGGCTGTTACAGTACAAATTCTGTTGATTATGCTCCTATTGCTGCCAAGGTTGCAAAAACAGTTGCCTCCGGAGAAGCGGAGCGCGGTATTTTAATCTGTTCTACCGGTTTAGGAATTTGTATGGCGGCGAATAAAGTAAAGGGAATTCGTGCTGCTGTTTGTTCTGACACATATTCAGTTGAAATGACCAGAAGACACAACAATGCCAATATTTTATGTATGGGCGGAAAAATTGTGGAAGTGCCCATGGCTGAAAAATTAATTGATATTTTCTTGTCTACAGAATTTGAGGGAGGACGCCATCAGCGCCGCATTGATCAAATCAGTGAAATCGAGAATGAGAAAGAGTAAGGGAGAACTGCTATGTATAAAAATGTATTCCTCATGGATCATCCGCTGATTCAGCATAAATTAAGTTTAATCAGAGATGTATCGACAGGTACAAAAAGCTTTCGTGAAACAGTAAGTGAAATTGCAACGCTGATGTGTTATGAGGCAACCCGAGATTTGCCCTTGATGGATGTTGAAACACAAACACCTATGGTAAAAACCAAAACGCAGGTTCTTGCCGGAAGAAAATTGGCGTTTGTTCCGATTCTTCGTGCTGGATTGGGCATGGTGGATGGTGTGCTGCAATTGATTCCATCTGCGAAAGTGGGACATATTGGTCTTTATCGTGATCATGAAACATTAAAACCGGTAGAGTATTATAACAAATTACCGCCGGATGTGGATCAAAGAGATGTGATTGTACTGGATCCTATGTTGGCTACAGGCGGTTCTGCCATTGATGCTATAACCATTGTAAAAAGGAGTAACCCTAAGAGCATTAAATTCTTATGCATTATTGCGGCTCCCGAAGGGGTAGAGGCACTTACAAAGGC
>URPG01000351.1 GCA_900549675.1 uncultured Oscillospiraceae bacterium
GCTGGCATTTATCTTGATAAGCCTACTGGTCAAACAGTATAAAGACAAATTTGAATTTTTTAAATATGTGACGGATAACAAGGAACATCCGCAAGCGGGCAATCGCATTGTAGTGCTTCTTTTTGTAGTTTGTGCACTCGGAACCTCCTTGTTTGTCAATGACAATCTTCATATTTCTGCGTATATGCAGGGCAAGAAGACGCAAAGCTACCTGTATGAGAGATATTATAAGGATCCCGAGAAAGTAGAATTGAAATTCCCAGAAAAAAAGCAAAATTTAATTTATATTTTTCTTGAGTCTATGGAAAGCAATTTTAATCAGGTTAAAGTGGACGGAGAAGTGGTTAATCTGATTCCTGAGTTAGAATTAATTGCACGGGAGAACACACACTTTTCAAACAGTGAAAAATTGGGTGGTCCTTATACGATGAGCGGGTTATCATGGACAGCGGCAAGTCTGGTGGGGCAAACTTCCGGTGTGCCTCTGGAAGTCAGTATGCATGATGATGACTCTTATGAAGAAAAGGAAACCTTTTTACCCGGTGTAAAAACACTGGGAGAAATCCTAAAAGAAAACGGATATAAAAATTACTTTATGATTGGTTCGGACGGTAACTTTGGCTCGCGTAAAACGTATTTTAAGACCCACGGGGAATACGAAATAATGGATTTGCTGTATATGCGTGAAATTGGTAAAGTCCCCGAGGATTATAATGTTTTTTGGGGATACGAGGACAGCAGACTGTTTGCATTCGCACAGGAAAAGCTGACAGAGATATCGAAATCAGACGAGCCGTTTAATTTTACCATGCTGACGGTGGATACCCATTTTATGGATGGTTATGTGGACGAAACAGATCCTGTTCCCTTTAGTGTAGAGTATGCCAATGCAATCTTAAATTCTGATACAAAATTGGCGGCTTTTATCCGTTGGATTCAAAAGCAGGACTTTTATGAAGACACTACCATTATTCTTTGCGGTGACCATGAGAGCATGAATGACAAGTTTAATAAAACTGTAGTAGATCCTAACCTTACCCTGTATAATACGTTTATCAATCCCAGGGTTCAGGCAGAAAAAATGACGAATCGAGAATTCAGTGTGCTAGATATGTTCCCTTCTACTTTAGCGGCCTTAGGAGTGGAAATTGAAGGAGATAAACTGGGGCTTGGTGTAAATCTTTTTTCCAACCAACTGACATTGGTGGAATTTCTTGGTGCAGATCAATTAAATCTTGAAATCGGAATGAAATCCAACTTCTATGAGAAAAAATTTCTTCAGTTGGATTCAACTGAAAACAAATAATAAAATCTACTATAGCCAAATTGGAATGATGGAAAGGAATATCACAATACAAAAGCTAGGGTTTGCATATTGTAAACCCTAGCTTTTATAGATATGGAGTAAACTTTCAAAAATGTATAAGAATCCCCTCTTGATTGCAAGCGATTAAAATGAAATCAGAGGGGATTCTATAATTTGAGGAATTGTTAGTTGTAAGCAAATTAATAAAAATTAAATATTGTTGCCGCTTTGACTGACACGGACGGTTACCGAATAATTAGAAGTTAAGCCAATCAAATTTGTGACAGAAAAAGAGAAGGTTACATAGGCGTATTTATTAAAAATACCAGCGTATTTCCCTGTCCCCGATGTTGTGATTCTGTTAGAAACTTTTGCTGTGCTGGGAACTCCTGAAACGCTGCCACTGGGTGAGGAAACGCGGACATTTCCATTGCCCCAAGTAAAATAACCCTTGGCATAGTAAGTCATCACAGTGCCCGAACCCCAAGTATGTTGTTTTTCATTTTTATACCAACCGCTTCCACTGGTGGAATATAAAGAGATTCCGCCATTAGCCGTATCCGGAACAAAATAAATTTTCTCTGTGACAGTACTGCCGTCCTCTTCTTGATAGGTTCTTACTTCAACAGGCTTTCCGTAATCAGCAGGTTCGCCTTTTTGCGCGGCGTAACCCTGTAGAGGAGAGAGCGTGGTGAATAGGATAATTACTGTCATAACCAATGTGGATAGTTTTTTCATAGAATTCATCCTTTCTAAAATAACAAAAGTAATTTTTTTAGGCGGTTGTCAAGTTAAAAAGTAAAACACTCTCCTCTCTGTTTTTTTATTTTAAATTCAGCTTAAGAAATTCCTATTTTCTGAACTGAATTTACGATATGGATCCAGCTTTCAATGGATTCTTGTAAAACCCGTTTACCTGAGGCTGTAATTCTGTAATATTTGCGCTTAGGACCAAGCGATTCATCACCGTAATAAATTTCGGTATTGCCATCGGCAAAAAGTCTTCTCAAAATAGCATAAAAGGTGCTGTCATTGACGTCTGCAAAAAAGTTTCTCATCTCTTTAATAAGGTGATAACCATAATAATCCTGTTTAGATAATTGATAAAGCATACACATTTCTAGGATGCCTTTTTTAAATTGTGACTCCAATTTTTTTCACTATTTTTCCTTTCTGAATTGAAATGATA
>URPG01000352.1 GCA_900549675.1 uncultured Oscillospiraceae bacterium
GGCGGGCGGTTTCTTCATTTTGCCAAAGCGGCAGCCTTAGGTTTGGGTCATAGCTAATCACAGCACCGCTTTCCTTTGCTTTTTCTATAGCGAAACGGGTCGCGGTTCGAGCCGGTTCATGGGTACAGGAAAGTGACCCAAAATGAAAAATCCTTGTATTTTCAATCAGTGCCCTATCCACTTCTTCCATTCTCAGCATAATATCGGCACCGGGGTTGCGAAAAAAGCTAAAAGAACGATTGCCGGTGTCATCCAGTGTGACAAAGGCTAGCGTTGTGCGCACCTCCTCATCAAACACAAGATTTTTTGTTTCAATATTCTCTTGTTCCAAGGTGGTTTTCAGCAATTCTCCAAAGCTGTCTTTCCCCACTTTTCCAATAAAAGCCGCTTTCCCGCCTTGTCTGGCAACAGCAGTCAAAACATTGGCCGGCGCCCCTCCCGGATTGCATTCAAAAAGCGCTGAACCGTTTGTTGATACCCCACTGGGAGTAAAATCTATCAAAAGTTCTCCTAAAGCTACCACATCATAGGTCTTCATGCCGGATTTCCCCTTTATTCGTATTTCAACAGCCGTATTTATCTTAGATTTACATCGTCAAAGCTGTTCTTTTTTCATACCTTTTGTCTTATTTGCTAAATATAATTCGCAAAATTTTTGTTGTTCATATTGCCTTTGCAGAACAAATACATTTTGTAAAAACTCCCCGAGAAAAATTGCTGTTCTTCGGAGAGTTTTCCACTTATCGGTATCAAACTGTTAAAAACTTACCAGCCCAATGATTTGAGGTAGTCCCGGCTCATTTTAACAGCCTCCATCGCAGGACGATCATTGGATTGATCCTGCTCCACGACGACCCATTTACTGCCGGCTTCAACGGCGGCCGCTAAAATAGCGGGGAAGTTCTGCATGCCGCTGCCCACCGGGCGAAATTCAAATTTACCGCCGCTTTCTTCCTGCTTTTTAATCTCTGTGCCAATGAGTTCATACATATTGACAGCTTTGCCCTCTTTATAAAAGTCTTTTAAATGAACCACCGGAGCCCGTCCGCTGTATTTTTTGATATACTCTGCCGGATCTTCTCCGGAAACATTTACCCAACAGGTATCAATTTCGGTTTCCAATAAATCCGGCCCGATTGTACTATAGATATAATCCAATCCATATTGTCCGTTCGGCATTTTGATAAATTCAAAATCGTGATTGTGATACAGCATCGTCAGACCCTTGGCTTTGCAGGCTTTACCGATTTCAACCATTTTTTCTAAGTTTTCTTCAAATTTAGCGGCACCGGGTCTATCTTCTTCTGCTAAATAAGGGATGGCAATATAGGAAACACCAATTTCCACATATTCATTAAGCGTACCTTCTAAATCCTGCAGCAATGTTTGAAAAGGGACATGAGCCGAAATGGCAGGAATGCCTACTTCATCTAAAATTGCTCTGATTTCCTTGCCGCTCATCCCATATAGTCCTGCCAGTTCAACACCGGCATATCCCATATCTTTAAGGCTTTGCATAGTACCTTTAAAATCTTTTTCAGCATCTTCACGAATTGAATATACTTGTACAGCAACGGGTAATGTTTTCATGGTAACTCCTCCAATTTTTATCTACACCGATACCAATTATCAGCTATTTTTATGATATCGCAATTTTTCGAAAAGGTCAATACATCTATCTTGAAAAACATGGTGTAAAATGGTATTATGAACCAAGGCAAAAAGTTTTTTCTTACAAGTGAATTCTTTTTGTTAAGTTTAGGTCACCGGAGGAATCCATGAAACGGAATATACGATTCTACTTTGCTTTATTTGTTGCCAAATTCACCTACCGCTTAATGCGGCTGTTTCATCGCCAAGCCACAACCATTCCCGGTTTATTGGCTTTTTATATTTGTCCTGATTTTTTGGGGCGTATGCCAAGACCGGAACTATTGGTAGGCATAACCGGCACAAACGGAAAAACTACGGTCAGCAATATGGTAGAAGATGTTCTGGACGACTGCGGTTATATTTATACTTGCAACCGCATGGGCAGTAACGTGAAAACAGGCATTATTTCTGCTTTAATCAGCAATTCGGATTTTTTAGGACGCCCTAAACATAAATTGGCAGTTTTTGAATTGGATGAACGCAGTGCTCCCATTATGTTTCCTTATATCAAACCCGATATTCTGCTTTGTACCAATCTGTTTCGAGATTCTTATAAAAGAAATGCGCATACCGAATTCATATTTTCTCTGTTGGAAGAGAATATTCCTGATACCACAAAAATGCTTTTAAACGGTGATGATTTAATTGCCAGCAGTTTAAAAGAACACAACCCACGTGCTTTTTATGGAATTGCCAAACAAGAGGCCGAAAACGGAGAAATGAAAAACATTGTTTGTGATGTGCGCAGCTGCCCTAAATGCGGCGAAACACTTACATGGGATTTTATCCGTTATCACCATATCGGCCGAGCCCATTGCCCTGCCTGTGACTTTGCC
>URPG01000353.1 GCA_900549675.1 uncultured Oscillospiraceae bacterium
TTTGTGCAATCAGCTCTACAATAGTTACTCCCGGGCAAGCATCTGCATCCACTAAAATTTTCACATTCTCGTTCATAATAATACCTACCTGTGCCAGTTCTGCTGAATCTGCAATTTATTCTCCCTCTTTTTATAAAAGTTTCTCACTATCTGAACTTACTATCAACGCCGTACACTCTTGCGCAAAAGATGATCCGCCTTGTAATAAATGCCCGTTTTGGATCGACTTCATCTCAAGCCTGACCAAAGAGGGCATTTTGTACATAATATACCGCAGAATGGACTGCTTGTCTACGGTGTTTTCTGTACTTTTAAACTTTCATCTGAAAACCGATAGCCTCTCGGCAGACAGAAGCCTTTTTTTATCTCATCAGGCATTTCATGTGCTGGCAGCAATAAAGCGGTTTTATTCCTTCGGAACCCTTTTTGATTATAAAATCCGACTCCACCGGGATGTGTATTCAAAAAAATATTTTGATCTTTCATTTGACGCGAGAGCTTGTCCACAATGTTCCATCCTAAATGAAGTCCCTGATAATCAGGATCAACAGCCACATTTAAAATCAGTGCATGCGCTCCATCGGAAATTGCTCTCGCACAGCCGATTAATGTTTCGTTATCGTATGCATACTGTACATACTGACTTTTAAAAAATGTGTCTTTTGTCACATGTTCGTTTCGTTTCCCTCCAAAAGCTTTTTCTAACAGCGCATTTACCTGATGATAATCGGCACGGTCAGATTTATCGGAATAAAAAACCTTAAATTTTGGTTTATCCGATTTCTTCCCGACCGGAAACATCCCGGTAAAAGGCTCAAATTCCGTTTCATACCGATACCCGATTGGCAGGTATAATCCACTTTCAGATCTTTTTCTTTTGGTTTTACATGTTGAGCAATCAACATGCTAAAGTTGTACATAACTAATCTTGCGTATATTTCCTGTAAAATAGAATTCTCCTGTTTAGAATGAAATGCTGACAATCCAAGAATATATTTCAATTCTCTGAAGCCAGTTTCTATTCCCCATCTTTGATGATAGATTTCTTTCAAATCTTCCATTGAAAATATTTCTTCTGGAAGGCTCGTTGCAATAACTTCATATGTATTGTCATCTAAAAGGAATCTGACAAACCGTATTGTTATCTCATAATCAGGACTTTTGCTATTTTCAATATAATCAAACCGGGACTTCTTTGAAAGATACTTATATTTTTCTGTGTTAATCGCAGCTGGACCAGAGAAATGTCTGGTTAATACCACCCGTTTTGTAATATCATATTCCTCTGTTTTAGGAAGATTTAACCCAGAAACCATACAGGAATTATCAGAATCTCTGACTCTTACAACATAATCAAAAAGTCTCTCTTCAATATGAGCGAAAAGATTATAGTTCTCATAACCACGGTCTGCCATGATTATAACAGGATGTTTTTCACTGATTCGATCCACAAGTTCACATGCTGCACCTGTTTCGTTTTCGTGCAATCCCTTTTGAACAATGACATCCAAAAAGCTTTTACTACAAACATCAAAAAGTGCATTCAAATGGAGGGTCGAAAAATGATTATCCCCCATAACATTATCTTCTTGAGAGTTGTAAGGTAGTGAAAAATCACTTCCATCAATTGCAAGTAAACGATAATTTTTATAAAGGACAGGTTTTTTAAATGTACATTCATTAAAGCGATAAAACAAATGTTCTAAGGCAGTGTAACTGAGTTTTTTTCTTTGTTGGACAAATGCTGACACAGTTGGAAACCCTTTCCTATATTCAAAAAATTCTCCTATCTCATGTCCAAGACTGTTGCTTCCAAAAGAAAGAATAAATTGAATCAACGTAGAAAAGTTAAATTTACTTTTACGACAAAAGCCGGTTTTCCTGAAAGATTAAAGATGTCAGAAGAAAGCGCCATTTCATCAATAATCTTTAGTAAACAATTTTTAAGTTCATTAGCGTGTGTATTCACGACGTCACCTCCTATAAACAAGGGGCTTCGCCGCAATTTTTTTGGTATTTGTCAACCATTTTTTTTTAATCACAAAAATCACAAAAAAAGAGTAGGGTACATTTTTCTATATACCTTGCTCTATAAGAGAATACATTTTTAATATCTTAACTTAATGACATTGGGGCAAAGAGCCCACTTTGGAAAAAGATTATTGCAAATGTAATGAATCTGAAAGTGGATGTTATTGAAAGCGAGGAAGGACCAGGATATGGAGCGGCAATACTTGCGGCAGTCGGCTGTGGAGCGTATGAAAGCGTGGAGGCAGCGACAGAAAAATTGGTCAAAGTAGTCGATACAGTGGAACCGACTCAGGAGCTTGTTGCAAAATATGAAGAGCGCTATCAGAAATTTAGAAAAATTTATCCGGCAATGAAAGGATTATTTCAGGAATTAGCGAAATAGGAAAAAGAGAAGAGCTGAAAAAAGCTCTTCTTTTGCTGCTTTAAAAGGTTAATTTTGCTGCGATTTGTGCTTGT
>URPG01000354.1 GCA_900549675.1 uncultured Oscillospiraceae bacterium
GGCAGCAATTTTATCCTTAGCACGTTCTGCTTCTTTTTCAGTCATCCCATTTCCGTAAATCAGAGTGATAAAAGAAGTGGATTTTTTTGCCAATGACTTCGCCACTTTTACACAAGCAGAAACAGGGTCTTTCTCCACATATTCAAGCTTACCGTTTTTCATTCCCATAATGTCGTTCTGCTTAATTTTATGACCGCCAAATTCGGAATCTCTGGCGGCAAAGGTAACCCAACCGGTATCTACTTTGCCCGCAGCTGCCAACATAGCCTCATGATTTTCTTCTGCCGATACATCAGCGTCAAAAGCCAGCATGGCAGAAATTCCCTGTGGAATTGTCTTGGTCGGCACAACAATCACTTTTCTGTCTGTGACCATCGGCACTGCCTGCTCTGCCGCCAACACAATATTTTTATTATTTGGCAGTACAAACACTGTTTTAGCGGGCGTTGATAAAACCGCCGCCACAATATCTTCTGTACTGGGATTCATAGTTTGCCCGCCGCTGACCACTCTGTCACAGCCTAGGTCAACAAACAAATCCTTTAAGCCTTCTCCTGCGGAAACCGTTACAAAACCAAATTCTCCTGTAGGTTCTTCTTTTTCAAAAATCTCTTTTTCTTCGGTGTCCTGTGTTTTGGCTTTTTGATTTTCTTCACCGGCTTTGCGATGCTGTTCTTTCATGTTTTCAATTTTTATTGTCAAAAGACTTCCGAATTCCAATCCCTTTTGCAATGCATTGCCGGGATTTTCGGTATGCACATGCACCTTAATAATCTCTTCATCATCGACCACAACCACGCAGTCACCAATGGTTTCCAAATATTTTCTCAGCACATTGGGACTCGTCTGAATGGAAGGTTCTCTGCCGACAATGAATTCTGTACAATACGTGAAAGTAATCTCACTGTCAAATTCAGCGGCTACATTTCGGAAAAACTCTTCTGTTTCAGCTTGCTTTTCTTCTTCGGTAAAGCCCGATTCGATAATTATATTGTTTTTAAACACACTCATCATACCCTCAAAAATCAAGCAGAGCCCTTTGCCGCCTGCATCTACCACACCTGCTTTTTTGAGCACCGGCAGAAGATCAGGGGTAGTTTTCAATGCATCTTCGGCACCTTGACAAACGGTATCCCAAATTTCCACAACGGTAAGCTCAGGTTTCAAGGAAAGTGCTTTTCTGGCTTTTTCAGCGGCAATCCTTGCCACTGTCAGCATAGTTCCCTCTGTAGGATTCATCACTGCGCCGTAAGCGTCTTCAACGCCGATTTCAAGAGAGCGAACCAAAGTTTCTGCTGTTGCTTCATTTTTATCCGCACAGCCTTTGGAAAATCCTCTGAATAGCAAAGAAAGAATAACCCCTGAATTTCCTCTGGCACCTCTAAGCATCGCCGACGCAGTGGTTTTGGCAACCTCTGCTACATCAGCATCCTCTTCCAATTTTTTAAAAGCTTCTATTGCCGCATTGATAGTCATTGACATATTGGTACCTGTATCACCATCCGGCACAGGAAAAATATTCAAATCATTAACGGCTTTTTTATGTCTAATCATATTGTTACTGCCTGAAATTATGGCATTTTTCAGCTGACATCCTAAAATCATGTCACACACATCCTTATCCTACTACAAATAATATTTAGTTAAATACTACCATATCACTTCATAAAAAACAATGGTAGTTCTGACAGATTGCTGTTACCAAACCAACAAAATATTCATATTACTGTTTATTATGATAACAAATTGTCATCTTATGCTTATTCTTTCAACATTTTTACATAGACCTGTGGATTCATCTACCGTGAATAGCGCACAATCCATTTTACAGGCACCCTTTGCATTGTCAAATCGAACCGGCATTTTGGTTTTAAACTTTTGTATGACCAACTCCGGTTTTACACCCAGAGCAGAATCAATCACACCTGTCATGCCCAAATCACTGATATAGCCTGTGCCGTGAGGCAATATACCTTCATCGGCAGTCGGTACATGCGTATGGGTACCGAAAAGAGCTGTGATTTTTCCGTCTGCAAAAAAAGCCAATGCTCTTTTTTCTCCGGTTGCCTCAGCATGAAAATCCAACATACGGATTTTAGGCAAATCGGATATCACTAAAATTTCTTCCAGAGTTTCAAATGGGCATCGCAAATTTTCAAGATAAACCGTTCCCATAATATTTATTACAGCCACCTGTATTCTCCCCATGTCTACGATTGTATAACCCACACCTGGAGCAGATGACGGATAGTTTGCCGGACGAATTACGGATTGATGGTTTTCTAAATAATCGTATACCTCACGGCGGCGAAAGGTATGGTTGCCATTGGTAATTACATCCACACCGCTTGAAAAAAGATATTCTGCCGACGTGGGGGTAATTCCGTTTCCATCTGCGGAGTTTTCTCCATTGGCAATTACCAAATCAATGTTTTTCAGCTTTTTTAGAGCCGGCAGTTCTTTTCTTAGAAACT
>URPG01000355.1 GCA_900549675.1 uncultured Oscillospiraceae bacterium
TCTTAATTTTTGTGTTAATGATTTCTTACAAAAAACTTACTGAAAAACAGTATTTATATAATTTTACCTTTATATTTTAGCCTGAATTCCGAATAAAAGCAATGTAAAAGTGATAGTTATGATAATTTTTGCATATTATAAAAGGAAAAGAAGAGAATGAGGTGATGGTTTGAAAAACATTTGGAAAAAGCACGGAGGTTTAATTTGTTCTGCTGTAATGATTGTTATTGTGTCGGCTATGATTATTACAACAGGATTGCAAAAAAATGAGGCTGTTATGGCAGTGTCGGAGATTACCAATTGGGGGTTAAGCTTTCAACAAGAAGGCCAGCCGCCTGTCGGCAATGAAACAGCAGAATATCTGGCTGAATATGATGCACTTTTTTATGAAAAAACAGATAAAAAAACAATTTATCTCACCTTTGATGCCGGTTTTGAAAACGGAAATACACCACCTATTTTAGAGGCGCTGAAAAAGCATAATGTAAAGGCAACCTTCTTTCTGGTCGGCAACTACTTTGAAACCGAACCGGGGCTTGTCAAAAGAATGGTAGAAGAGGGGCATACCGTAGCCAATCATACGTATACACATCCTGATATGTCAGCAATTTTAACCAAAGAAGGTTTTGCCGCGGAAATACAAAAAAATGAAGAAGCCTACCGCGCCATTACCGGAAAAGAAATGCCGAAATTATATCGTCCGCCGCAAGGAAAATATTGCAGAAGTAATTTGGAAATGGCAAAAGAAATGGGCTATAAAACAGTGTTTTGGAGCTTGGCTTATGTTGATTGGTATCAAGATAAACAACCCTCCAAAGAAGAAGCCTTTTCAAAATTATTGCCCCGAACACATAACGGTGCAGTCGTACTTTTACATAGCACCTCACAAACCAACGCTCAAATTCTAGACGAACTTTTGACAAAATGGGAGGAGCAGGGATATCAATTCGGAGATTTAGAAAAATATCTTTTAGGAGAGAGTTCTTCCGAAAAAACACAAGACAATAAAATTGAAATTCCGCAATCCTTATTCGAAAATACGGAAGAATAAAAATTAACATTTTAAACATTTAATTAAAGCGAAGAATGGTGTATAATATTTATATTAAAATTTAGGATGTTGAAATTGAGAAAGACAAATATTGCAATTATCGGTGCAGGAGCCAGCGGTTTAATGGCGGCTTATCAGGCGTCAGTATTCTGCAAACAAAACAAAAAAGAGATTTGCGTTACAGTGTTTGAGGGGAATAATCGTGCCGGCAAAAAGCTGTTGGCTACAGGCAACGGGCGGTGTAATCTTACCAATCTGCATGTATCGTCTGAGATGTATCATGGTGATAGACAAATCGATGAAATTTTAAAACAAATTTCTGTCGAGCAGGTACTGACAGAATTTAGAAAAATTGGGATACTCTGCCGACAGGATGAAGTGGGTAGAGTATATCCTTATAATTTGCAGGCTGCTGCGGTTTTAAAAGCACTCCGGCAAGCTTGTGAAGAAAATGGCGTATTGTTTTGCTATGAGCAAAAAGTGAATTCTATTGTGCAGATGTCAAAAGGATTTCTTTTGAAAATTGAAAAAGGTGAAGAAGTATTGGCAGATCAATGCATACTTGCCTGCGGCGGACAAGCGTCACCCAAGCATTCCTGCGATGTTAACGGCTACACACTGGCTCAAAAATTAGGACATACTATAATAAAGCTTTCTCCTGCTTTGAGTTCTGTTTTATGTAAAGCAAAAGTGCTTTCCTCTATAAAAGGACTCCGCTGTAAAGCAAAAGTAAAACTGTTGGGGGATGGCCTGCCTTTATATGCGGAGAGCGGGGAAGTTATTTTCGCAGATAAGGCGTTATCAGGTATATGTATTTTCAATATATCAGTTCTGGTTGCCGATTATATCCGCTTTGGCATAATTCAAGGGAAGAAATTTCGTCAATTGAGCATTGCGTTGGATTTGGCAGAAGATAAAGAGCAAGATGAGATTATTGAGTATTTTAAACACGCAGCTATGATATATCCAAATCGTCCGGCTAATGAATTACTGAACGGTTTTATCAATATGAAAGTGGGAGAGGAGCTTCTCAAAACTTTGGGCTTTACGGCACATAGATACTTGAAAGATTTATCCCAGCATGATTTTATGAAAATCGCACAAGTTGTAAAAGGGTGGACTTTTCCTGTTGTTGGATTACCCGATTGGGACAAAGCTCAGGTCACAGCCGGTGGTGTGGATTTAAAACAGATTGACAAGACAACGATGCAATCCCGTAAAGTGCCAAAACTTTATATGACTGGTGAACTTTTAAATGTTCATGGTGACTGTGGTGGCTATAATTTGCATTTTGCATGGATTAGCGGTATACTAGCGGGACAATCTGCTGCTAAAAAACAAATTGCTTTAGGAGATTTATGATTAAAATCAGTAATATACATGTACCTTTAACGTTTGGAGAAAAAGAACTTAAAAAAGCCTG
>URPG01000356.1 GCA_900549675.1 uncultured Oscillospiraceae bacterium
GTTCCGTCTGCTTCTTATGGATATGACAGATTACGTTTTATAAAACCTGTTTATTTTGGTGATACCCTGACTTGCCGTTATACAGTAGACCGCATTGAAGAAGAGACAAATAAGACATATTCCAAGCTGGAAATTTTTAATCAACATGGTGAGATTGTCGTTTTTGCGATTCACATTTTGAAATTTTTTCCATTAGAAGATTAATTGTTTGAGGTAAAAGAAGATGAAAATTGTAATGTTAGGAGCAGGGGCTTTAGGAAGTACAATAGGCGGCACGCTTGCGATGGCAAAGAACGAAGTTTATTTCGTTGATATGTGGAAAGAGCATGTGGACAAAATCAATGCACAAGGGTTGCATATGACAGATGAGTCAAATGACTGGTATGTCAAGGTCGATGCAAGGACAAATGGTGAGGGGATTGACGAAGCGGATTTAGTCATTGTACTAGTTAAATCGTTTGCCACAAAATCTGCAGTAGAACAATTGAAAAAGACAAATGTGATCGGCGAAAATACAGTCGTAATGTCTTTGCAAAATGGTTTGGGTAACGAAGAAACAATTGCTTCTGTCGTAGGTGAAGAGAACGTTATCAGCGGAAAAACATATGTCGGGGGACGTTTGATTGAAGCTGGCTATATATCTGCCGGGGTGAAAGGAAAGTGGACATATATCGGTGAGCTGAATGGGGCGAAAACAGAACGGATACAAAAAGTGTGCGATGTATTTAATGAAGCCGGCTTATTGTGTGAAGTAAGCGATAATATTAAAGGCTTAATATGGGATAAGCTTTTGATTAATGTTGCAGCCGGCGCATTATGTGGAATAACACGACTTCCTTATGGACCTTTATATGAGGAAGAATATATCAAAGAGGTTGCTGTGGACGCAATTCAGGAAGCAATCAATGTTGCAAAAGCAGCAGGTGTGAAATTAAAGAGCGAGGATCCGGAGTATCCTTGGTATGCAGCGAGCGAAGGACTTCCTGCAACCTTTAAAACTTCCATTCTGCGTCCAACAGAAATTGATTTCATAAACGGTTCAGTTTGCGAGTGGGGGAAAAAATATAATATTCCAACACCGGTAAATAAAACGTTGGTTGCCTGTGTAAAAGGAATTGAAAAGTTCATTTTAGAATATGAACCTACATTAAAGTGAGGTGTTGATTGTGGCTGCTTATCTTGAACATACAGCTTTAAAGGTAAATGATATCGAATGGTGCGTTAGATTTTTTGAAGAAGTTTTTCATTGGGAGAGAAACCAAACCGTAAAATTTGGCTTCACGCAGGAATACAATTGAATGAAGAGGTTGATTTAAAAAATGAAGAAAGTTGTTTAGACCATATTGCGCTAATGACAACAGATTACGAAAACGTCTTAAAAAAATGTGCGGAGTGGGGTTGTGTACAACTTAGTCTGGGAGAAAACTGGTTAAAAATGCCAAATAGTATCGTCATTGAATTAAAACGAGGAAATAATGAAGTTTTAGAGACAATCATTTCACAAAAACCATGGGTCGATTAGGAGGAAATATGCGTAAATTAGTAATTGTAAATGGACCAAATAATAATTTTTACGGGATTCGCAATAAAGGACAGTATGGGAATCAACTTTATGCGGATTTAATTGAAGAGCTCAAAGAGTATGGGGAAACATTAGGCTTTGAAGTGGAAGCGTTCCAAAACAACGGAGAAGGAGCAATTATAGACTATTTCCAAAGTTTATATTTCGAAGCTGAAGAAAAGGGTGTGAAAATCCCGCTTGTATTTAATCCGGGGGCATATACTCATTATAGTTATGCAATTATGGACGCATTGGAATCCGTGCATACTTTGGTTCCGGCCATTGAAGTTCATATGTCTAATATTCATGGAAGAGATGATTTTAGACATAAATCTGTTACAGCGGCAGAATGCATCGGACAAATCTCCGGTATGGGAAAAATCAGTTATAAACTGGCAATGAATGCTTTTAAACAAATGATTGATAATGAACAACTATAGTTATTCAGGGGCTGTCGAAATAGATAGTTCCAAATAGGGGGGCAGGTGTGACTTATACGAGTTGCACATGCTCCCCTAAACTTTCCCCTAAACAATATCAAAAACGGAAAGCACACAGTAGTCTCCTATATGAAAATTAAAAATCAGTTGAATCAGTGCTTATGCACCTTGAAAATTCAATAATAATTGGCACAAAAATAGCATGAAACTATTTGGTCTGGTATAATTGAGTTGTCAAAAAACAATTAGAAGATTATCTTCTCGTTTATTTTTAGGAGCATTCTTCGGTACATTAGATCTACAAATTGGAGCAGGAATTGAAACAATATTTAAAACATTACATATTGCGAAAGGGTGAAAAAATGAAGGTCAGACAAGCAAAGATAGAAGATATAGCGGATATTATGAATATTTATACGTTGGCAAGGGTATTTATGGAGAACAGTGGGAATCCT
>URPG01000357.1 GCA_900549675.1 uncultured Oscillospiraceae bacterium
GGTACGGGCGAAAAATTGGATGACTTAGAAGTTTTTCATCCCGATAGAATGGCAAGCCGTATTTTAGGTATGGGCGATGTGCTTTCGTTAATTGAAGAAGCAGAGCTTAAAATGGATGAAAAAGCGGCCAAAAAAGCGGCTGAGCGCATGATGCAAAATAAGTTTGACTTGAATGATATGCTGGAGCAATTTCAACAGATAAAAAAAATGGGTCCCTTAAAAGGAATTTTATCCAAGCTGCCCGGCATTAACAGTCAGGAACTGGATAATGTTGATATTGATGACAAGGTTATGGACCGCACAGCGGCAATTATTCTTTCAATGACACCGCAGGAGCGTGAAAAACCAGATTTGCTCAATGCCTCTCGAAAAAAAAGAGTGGCAGCGGGCTGTGGCTTAAAGGTGGAGGATGTCAACAGACTACTCACGCAATTTAAGCAGACACAAAAACTGATGAAACAATTTGGCGGAAAAGGTAAGAAAAAAAGAATGCCCCGCATGAATTTACCGTTCTAAATTTTTAAGCTGTTATTGACCAAGGCTGTATACCAAGGTTTATAATATAAGAGTATATTTTATTTATTTTTTGGAGGAACAAATTATGGCAGTAAATCAGACTTCGTAGAATGGGTGCTAAGAAAGCTCCTTTTTATCGTATTGTAGTGGCAGATTCAAGATCTCCCCGTGATGGCCGTTTCATTGAAGAAATTGGTTATTACAACCCCATGGAAGAGCCCAGTGTAGTGAAGGTAGACCCTGAAAAAGCCAAGAAATGGATTGCCAACGGTGCTCAGCCGACTGAAACCGTGAAATCTTTGCTGAAAAAACACGGTGTGATTGAGTAAGAATGATATGCCGTAAAAAATAGCGGCAGAAAGGACGATAAATTATGCAGGATTTGTTAATTGCGATTGCTCAAGGATTAGTAGAAAAGCCTGATAATGTTACCGTAACCGTTGAAGAAGGCGAAGAAGGCGTGATTATCTATCATCTGCACGTTGCAGAAGAAGATATGGGTCGTGTAATCGGCAAGCAAGGTCGAATTGCCAAAGCGATTCGCGTTGTGATGAGAGCCGCCGCTACACGAAACAACCAGAAAGTTATGGTTGAAATAGACTGATTCTAAAAAAGGGCATTTGCCCTTTTTCTGATATATAAAGCAAAATATCCGGAAGAACGTATTTTAGGGGGAATTATGAAACAATTTCTAGAAACCGGACGAATCGTTGGCACGCATGGTGTAAGAGGTGAATTAAAAGTTGAACCTTGGGCAGATTCTCCTGAATTTATAAAAAGATTAAAAAGACTGTATTGGGACGAAGGCAAAGAAGAAATTGATATAAACACCATGCGTCTGCATAAGAGTTTCGTTCTTCTGACGATAAACGGCGTGGATTCTGTTGAAAAAGCAGATTTGCTCAGAGGCAAGGTGTTATACCTCAATCGCGAGGATGTTCGTTTGCCGGCGGGACAAGTTTTTATACAGGATTTAATCGGATTGACCGTTCAAGACGGAGAAACCGGACGAATTTACGGTAAACTCACACAGGTCTTTCATACCGGCGCCAATGATGTCTATGAAATTATAGATGAAAATGGCAAACTCTATTTGTTTCCTGCTGTTAAGCACATGATAAAAAATACGGATATAGAAAACGGCAGACTGGAAGTGCTGCCGATTCCCGGCATTTTTGATGATGAGGTTGTCGTCGATGAGGATTGATATTATCACGCTTTTTCCTAATATGTTTTCAGCGGCTTTAGATGAAAGCATTGTGTATCGTGCCAGAAAAAAAGGTTATTTGCAGGTTTGCTGTCATCAATTGCGTGATTTTGCCTCTTTGCCACACAGAAAAGTGGATGATACAGTTTTTGGCGGCGGTAAGGGAATGCTGTTAATGGCAGAACCCATTGCCAATTGTATCGACGCAATTACGGAGCATATCGGACAAAAACCATATGTGGTGTATATGTCGCCGCGCGGAAAAGTGCTGAACCAAGAAAAAGCAAAGAGTCTTGCAAAAATGGATAATCTTTTGATTTTATGCGGGCACTATGAGGGCGTGGATCAGAGATTGCTGGATGCTTATGTGGATGAAGAAATTTCAATCGGAGATTTCGTTTTAACAGGGGGAGAAATTCCCGCCATGGTTTTGACAGATGTTGTCAGCCGTATGATTGATGGGGTTTTGTCAGATTCTTCCTGCTTTACAGAAGAAAGTCATTTTAATGGGCTTTTGGAATATCCACAGTATACCAGACCGAATGTTTGGCGGGAGAGAAAAGTTCCTGAAGTGCTGACCGGCGGACATCATGAAAAAATGAGGCAGTGGTGCCGAAAAGAATCCTTAAAAATCACGAAAAAAAATCGTCCTGATTTATTGCAGAAAGCCAATCTTTCACCAGAAGATTATTGCATTTTAGAAGATATAAATC